>CAZWUT010000011.1:0-7272 GCA_964636765.1 Candidatus Woesearchaeota archaeon
CTAGTAAAAAAATTAAGAACTCGATTGTCTTATAAATCGGTAGAAGTTATTAAAAATATTGTAACAAATAATGATGATAGATCTTTAAATGAAAATTTTTCGGACAGTTTAATAATTGAACATAACAGATTACATTGCATTCCAATGTATTGGTCAACAAAAGCAATGATTCATTCGATGTTAAAAAACAACATTCCTTTGATAATTCATGCAAAACTTTTAAACAAATTTGTAAAAGTAAAATTTCTTCCTGATTTAATTGGTAAAAAAGCAGAAGTTGCAATAAAAAATCTTAAATTAGGCAAAGCAATTCTTCTTGAAAATGTAAGATTTGAAAAATCAGAATTCAAACCTGATGATAAAAAAAATAAATTAATAAAAAAACTTGTTCCCTTGGCGGACATTTACATAAATGACTCTTTTTCAGTCTGTCACAGAAAACAAACTTCAATAGTTTCTTTTCCAAAATATTTGCCTTCTGGAATAGGAAGATTGCTTGAAAAAGAATTAAATGCTCTTAAAAAAATAAAAATAAAAAATTGTTTGTATATTCTTGGAGGAGCAAAGCCAGAAGACAATATTAAACTTTTAAAAGGAAATAAGGTTTTAGCCTGCGGAATTTTTGGACAGCTTTGCATTATGGCAAAAGGAAGGAAATTAGGAAAAAATAATGATAAAGAAATAATGGAATTCCAGAAAGATTATAAGGAAATCTTTAAAAAATTAAAAACCAAACTAGAAAATGTACTTGTTCCTGTGGATTATGCAGTTGAAATAAACTCAAAAAGAATTGAGTTCCCCCTTGAAGATTTTCCAACAGATTATGTAATTTATGACATAGGGAAAAAAACCCAGAAATTGTTTGTAAATGAAATAAAAAAAGCAAAAGCAATTTATATGAAAGGTCCTGCAGGTTTTTGCGCAGACAAAAAATTCTGCAAAGGAACTAAAGAAATTTTAAAAGCGATTGCAAATTCAAAAGCTTTTTCTTTAATTGGCGGAGGACATTTAAGTGATGCAATTGAAAAAATAGGGATAAATAAAAGAAAATTCAGTCACATAAGTCTTAGTGGCGGAGCTTTGCTGAATTATGTTGCAGGAGAAAAATTACCCGGTCTTGAAGCATTAAAATGAAAATAATAAAAACAAAAAATTATAATGAAATGTCTGAAAATGCTGTAAATATTTTAATAAATGAAATCTCAAAAAAACCTGATTTAGTTTTAGGATTGCCAACTGGAAAAACTCCAAGGAAGTTTTATAAAAAATTATCTAAATTATGCAAAAAAAACAAAGTTGATTTTTCAAAAATAAAAACTTTTAATCTTGATGAATATTATCCAATTTCAAAGTCAGATAAAAAAAGTTTTGTTTATTATATGTTTAAGAATTTTTTTAATAAAATAAACATAAACAAATCAAACATAAGTCTTCTTAATGGAGATTTTAAGGATTATAAAAAAGAATGTGAAAATTATGAATTAAAAATTAAAAAATCTCCGATAGATTTGCAATTCTTGGGAATTGGAATAAACGGACATATAGCTTTTAATGAACCTGGTTCAGATAAAAACTCAAAAACAAGATTAACAAACCTTACAAAAGAGACTATAAAAAAGAATTCAAATCTTTTTAACAGAAAGAGATTTCCAAAAAAGGGATTGACAATGGGAATCAAAACAATTTTTTCTGCAAAAAAAATTGTTTTGCTTGCTTCAGGAAAACATAAATCAAAAGCAATAGCATCAATGATTAATGGAAAAATCTCAAAAGGCTGTCCTGCAAGTTTTTTGAGAAACCATAAAAATACAATAATAATCCTTGATAAAAAAGCAGCTTCTTTATTAGACAGATAAATTTATATTGGATAAATTACTGATTAAATAAAATTGAGGAAACAAAATGTTGAATAAAAATCTTCTTAATAAGGCTTATGAAAAAGCAAAGGAAACTATAAAAATCTGTGAAACAAAGCACGGTTTATATGCTTCTGGAGGAAAACACGGTTATAAAGGTGTTTGGGCAAGAGATAGCATGGTAAGTTTAATCGGAGCATGCTCAGATAATGACATTTCATTCAAAAAACAGATGATTTTAAGCCTGAATACTTTAAAAAAAGCCCAGAGTGAAAATGGCCAGATTCCTAATGCTGTTCATGGATATGAAAATAAAAAAATACAAATAGATTATTCTTCAATCGACTCTTCACTTTGGTTTATAATAGGGCATTATTTTTACAAAAAAAGATTCAAAAATTCAGATTTATTTAAAAAACACAAAAAAGCAATTGAGAAGGCTTTTATTTGGCTTGATTATCATGACATTGGTGAAGATGGTGTTTTAAGACAGCTTCCGACAACAGACTGGCAGGATGCATTTCCGGAAAAATACGGGGCGACAATTAATATAGAAGCCATGCATTATCATGTTCTTAATTTAATGGGAAAGAAAAAAGAAGCAATAGATTTGAAAAAACTTTTAAATGACCAGCATGGAAAAAGACTTTGGGAAAATGATTTTTATCTTGCTTATCGTTGGAAAAATCATAATAAATATAAAGAAGAAGGGGATTGGTTTGATTCACTTGGAAATCTTCTGGCAATTATTTTTGATTTGGCAGATAAAAAGAGAGCAGAAAAGATTTTGAACTATATGAAAAGAAAAAGAATAAGTCTGCCATATCCTACAAAAGCAATAGACCCTCCTATAACAAAAAAAAGCGATTACTGGGAAGATTATTACCTTGATTGTGAAGCAGGTCATCCTCATCATTATTTAAACGGAGGAATCTGGCCTTTTATTGGTGGATTTTATGTTCTTGCATTAATAAAGACGAAAAAATTCAAAGAAGCTGAAAAAGCTCTTAAATCTTTAGCAGAGGCAAATTTAAAATCAAACATTTTTCCTGAATGGATAGACCCAATCTCAAAGGAAACTCATGGAATTTATCAGGCATGGAGTGCTGGAATGTATATCTGTGCTTACAATTCCCTGAAAAAGAAAAAAGTTTTGTTTTAATTTATTCAAGACTCAGTTTTTCTTTGGTAATATCAACCATTTTTTTGGATATGTCTTTGTAATCAAAATTATTCAGCACATGCTCTCTTGCTTTTTGTCCCATGCTTTCTCTTAATGCATCATCACTAAGAAGTTTTAGAGTGAATTCTCTTAAGTCATTAACATCAGCACGGTAAGCAAAAGTTTTTGGATGGTCAAATTTAACAAGATGTTTTTTTGTAAATCCCATATGCCTGAATGCCCATTCTTCACTTAGTTTAACCTCTTCAGCAACTCCTGCAAGGAATCCTGTTTCATTATGTTTTATTGTTTCACACGGGCCCATTTTATTAATTGAAATCACTGGTTTTCCGCACGACATTGCTTCAACCTGAATCATTCCAAATCCTTCAATCCTTGAAGGAGCAGCATAAATATCTGCTGCATTTAAAAATGGAACCATAAAATCAGGACTGAATTCATCCTCTAAAAAGATAACTTTGTCTTTTATTCCAAGTTCCTCAACCATGGCCATTTCCTTTTCTCTCCATTCCTGAGCACATTCACTTGGCCAGGATTTGCAGACATATTTCCAGTTTTTGAATTCTTTATCAACCTCTGCAAGGGCTTTGAACATTTCCTGAGAGCCTTTTGATGTTGTATCTCCGCCAATAGTCATAATTAATTTTTCATGAGGTTGAACTCCAAGCATGTTTCTTATGTTTGAATTTAATTGAGCATCATTCAATGGTTTAAAAAGACCTGTATCAATTCCAATGTGCATAGGAATAATCTTGCTTACATCATTACCATCTCTTTTGTAAATGTCTCTAACCCAGTTGCTTGTTGTAAACATCAAATCAAGTGCGTCAAATTCTTTTTGATAATTAGCAACCCATCCGTCAGCATTAAACCATGGCACAGGAGTCACTCCGTATTTTAATGGCATTCTCACAACATCCGGAACATTCCCCCAAAATCCTATTCCAAATGCAACATCTGGTTTAAGATACTTTAAATAAAATCTTTTTTGTATGCTATCCCTGAAATGACAGGGAATTGCTTCATTTCCCGTATTTAAAATTCCTTTGTATAAGAAATCTCCCTGCAAACTCTGACCGTCAGGTTCAGGAGGATAAGCATAGAAAACTAAACTTTTCATTTTAGATTAAATAATTTAATTTTTTTGCAAGCTTTGAGCTTAAAACTTTTTTTTGTGAAACTTTGAACATTTTAATTACCTTTTTTTCTTCAACTCATACGTTATTGACATATATAAGTTTATCTGATTTGCGATTTGGCACGCGATTGCAGGCTTTGCGCGCGATTTTTGTTCAGCTTTAGCACCGAAGTTTGTTTAATTATTTTACCGACGATAAAATCATGATTTTATTTGTATGGTTTTGGTTTTGCTGAACGACTCTCTTGCATTGCAACTCATCTCTTCAAATCCGCCCTTTCCATAGCCGTAAACTTTCTGAATAATCTTTTTTTTCCTGACAAGATTTTCTTTTTTGATTCTGTTAATTTTGTCAGCCTGCAAATCAGGAACGCAATATCCCTGATAACTGTTTTTTCTTTTTGAATACGAAAAATTAAACAAAATTCTGCACTGAATTTTATTTTCCTTAATCAGTTCAGAGACTGCTTTGAGAGTTTCTTTGTGTCTTAAATGTCCGTACTCTCCGTTTTTTCCGTGAGTAAATATAAAATCATATTTCTTGTCAGAATTTTTAAGAATAATTCTTTTTGCTTCCTCTAAATTCCAGGGATTAAATGTTTTATCATCCAAATCAAAAATAATTCCTTTAACTCCCAGGATTTTGCAGGCTTTTTTGAATTTTGGATTACGGTCTTTGTCCGATTTTCTTGTTAAGCATATTACTTTTGTTTTCCATTTGTTTTTGTTTTCAATTAAAGTTCCGCCCATCCAGATTGTTTCATCATCAGGATGCGCAATAACTACAAGCACCTTCTTTTTTTCCATAAAGACTTTAGAAATTTTTAGTAGATAAACTTTTCTCTTTATGAAAAATCTTAATGGTAAGTTTTATTAATCCTTCTTAATTATTAATCTAAAAGGGGAAAAATGAAATTTGATATAATCTCGTTTGGTTCTGCAGTATTGGATTTATTTGTAAATACAGACTTAGCAGAGAAAGGGCGTTTCATTGCATATCCTGTTGGCTCCAAGATTTTGATTAAACACTTTAAATCAGACATGGGAGGCGGTGCAATAAACACTTCTGTGGCATTTTCAAGACTTGGATTAAAAACAGGGGTCATTTGTAAAATAGGGGATGATGATGCAGGAAAAGAGATTTTTGATTTATTGAAAAAAGAAAAAATAAGTTTTCTTGGAAAAATTGAAAAAAATTCAAAAAGCGGACGTTCTATAATTCTTGACAGCAAAGAAAGAAACAGGACAATTCTTGCTTACAAAGGAGTCAATAATGATTTGTCTCTTAAAGATATTAATCCAAAAAAAATTAAGACAAAATGGATTTATTATTCTTCAACCATGGGAAAAAGCTTTGAAACACAGAAAAAGTTAGCCGAATCTTTAACAAAGAAAGGAACCAAGCTCGCATTTAATCCAAGCGAATATTTGATTAGGGAAAAAAATCTGAATTCTCTTTTGAAGATTACTGAAATTTTAATTTTAAATAAAGAAGAGGCAGAACTTTTAGTTAAAAGAAAACAAAGCGATTTATTAAAAGGTCTTTATGAACTCGGTCCGAATATTGTTGTAATTACTGATAAAAATAAATTAATTAGCTGTTATGACGGAAAGAAAAAATATTTTTTAAAACCCCACAAAGTAAAAGTTGTTGAAAGAACCGGTGCAGGAGATGCATTTGCTTCAGGATTTGTTTCAGGAATTATTGTTGGAAAATCAATTTCGGAAAGTTTAAAACTTGGATTAAAAGAAAGCGAATCTGTAATAAGATACTTTGGTTCAAAAAACAAATTAATAAAACGAAATTTGAAATAAAATGAAACCCCTCTCAATAAAACAAAGACTAAACAAAATTTTCAAAAAAGGAAAGGCTTTAATTATTGCATATGATCAGGGGTTAGAGCATGGTCCGCAATCAGATTTCAATGATAAAAATGTTGACCCTTTGTATATTATTGATATAGCAAAAAAAGGAAAATTCAGTGCTATAGCTGTTGGAAAAGGTATTGCTGAAAAATACAATAAAGAAATTCTTGAAAGCAAAGTTCCTTTGATTGTAAAACTTAGCGGAAAAACAAAATTATCAAAAGGTGAACCTATCTCTGAACAGCTTGGAACTGTTGAAGAGGCAATAAATCTTGGTGCAACAGGGGTTGGTTATACAATCCATATAGGAAGTGAATATGAGCATGAAATGTTTGAGGATTTTGCAAAAATAGAAAAAGAAGCACATGAAAAAGGATTAGTTGTAATGCTTTGGGTTTATCCAAGAGGAAAAGCAGTAAAAAATGAACTTTCAAGAGAAATTCTTTCTTATGCTGCAAGAACTGGTTTGGAACTTGGAGCAGATATAGTTAAAATAAAACATAATGGAAATCTTTCTGATTTAAAATGGTCTGTTAAATCTGCAGGAAGAACAAAAGTTGTTATTTCAGGAGGAAAAAAGGAAACTGAAAAAGAATTTTTAAATGATGTAAAAGAGGTTGTTTCTGCAGGTGCAGCAGGAATGGCAATAGGAAGAAATATCTGGCAAAGTAAGAAACCTCTGGAAATAACTCAAAAAATAAAAAAAATATTTTTTGAGAGATAAAATGAAACCCCTTATTGTGATTAATCTGAAAACATACCAGCAGGGAAAAAGAGCAGTTGAAATTGCAAAGAAAATTGCAAAAGTGGATTCAAATATAATTTTAGGTGTTCAGGCAAGTGATGTTTATGAAATTGCAAAATCAACAAAACTTAAGGTTTATGCCCAGCATGTTGATTATTTTGAACCTGGAAGACATACAGGATATATCATTCCGGAAGCAGTTAAAAAAGATAAGGCTATTGGAACTTTTATTAATCATTCAGAACATAAATTGGATTTTAAAACAATAAAAAAAACAATCAAAAGATGCAAAAAGATTAATCTGAAAACAATGGTTTTTGTAAAAAATTTGAAGGAAGCAAAAAAAATTGAAAAATTAAAGCCAAATTATCTTATTTATGAGCCTCCTGAACTTGTTGCAGGAAAAATTTCAGTCAGCCAGGCAAAACCTGAAACAATAAAGATTATTTCTGAGAAAATTAAAATCCCTGTATTGGTCGGAGCA
>CAZWUT010000011.1:7282-11884 GCA_964636765.1 Candidatus Woesearchaeota archaeon
AAATCAAATGAAGACCTGAAAACTTCCTTAAAACTTGGTGCAAAAGGCATTGCACTTTCAAGTGCCATAACCAAGGCAAAAAATCCCCAAAAAAAACTAAGAGAACTGATAAAATAAAATTTTTAGTTAGATATTTAAATGTAAAAATCTCTTTATTATAATGAAATTGGTGAAACGCCCCTGGGGAGATTTTAAACAGTTTACTTTAAATGAAAAATCAACTGTTAAAATTTTAAGTGTAAATCCAAATCAGGAATTAAGTCTGCAAAAACATAAAAAAAGAATTGAGGTGTGGTATTTTTTAACAGAAGGATGGGTTCAGCTTGGAAATAAAAAAAAGAAAATAAAAAAAGGAGAAATTGTAAATATAAAAAAAGGACAGGCTCATAGGATCTTTGCTAAAAATAAAAAAGTTGAAGTTTTGGAAGTTTCTTTTGGCACTTTTAATGAAAAAGATGAAATAAGATTAGAGGATAAGTATGGCAGGAATTAAAAAAGATAAAATAATCGCACTGGATTTGGGGGGGACAAATCTAAGAATAGCTGTAATAAGAAAGAATAAAATCCTTAAATACTATAAAGAAAAAACCCCAAAAACTTCTCAGGGAATAAAATTAAGAATTCTCGAACTTATTGAGGAATATATGTCTAAGGAAGTAAAAGGAATTGCAGTTGCATCTCCCGGACCATTAATGAATGGAACTATAAAAAACCCCCCAAATCTTCCATTAAGAAATTATAATTTGAAAAAGACTTTGCAGGATAATTTCAAAGTTCCTGCTGTGGTTAAAAACGACGCAGATTGTGTTGCATTTGCAGAACTTAAATTTGGATGCAAAAAAAAGAATTTTATAATCTTGACATTGGGAACAGGAATTGGCGGAGGAGTTATTATTGATGGAAAACTTTATCGTGGAGCAGGTTATGCAGGAGAATTGGGTTCTATTATTTTAGATGGCGGAAAAGAATTTGAAACTTTAGCAGCTTCAAAAAGATTAAGAAAAATTACCAAAAAAACCTTTGGACAATATTATTTATTTAGTGAACTTATGAAAATGAAAGATAAAAGAGCCAAAAAAATTATTGACGAATTTACAATGTATTACGGACAGGGAATTGCTTCATTAATTCATTGTTTTGACCCTGAAGCTGTTATTCTTGCAGGAGGGATGAAAGAATGCGGAAATAAATTTTTGCAGATGGTAAATGAAAATGTAAGAAAATACTCCTCATTGCCAAAGAAAACTTCAATAGAATGGACTAAACTGGACCATCCAGGAGTTTTAGGAGCAAGTTTATATTTTAATTAAGATGATAAAAAAAACAATAAAAGTCAGAGCACCTGCAAGAATAGATTTTGCAGGAGGAACAACAGACATAGAACCATTTGCATCTAAAATGGGAGGGGCTGTTTTAAATGCAGCAATAAATAGATATGTTTCAGGAAAATTAGTAAGAACAAACAACTCAGTGTTATTGGATTATTCTGGTTCTTTTCCTACTGGGAGTGGTTTAGGAACCAGTGGAGCAATGAACCTTGTTTGGCTTGCACTAATTAGCAAAATAAAAGACAAAAAAGAATTAGCTGAAACAGTCTATAGAATGGAACAGGCAATGGGACTTACAGGAGGTAAACAAGACCAGTATGCAGCAGCTTTTGGAGGAATAAACCTTTTAGAGTTTAAAAATAAAAAAGTAAAAGTAACTCATTTGAATCTCAAAAAGAAAACTCTGGATAAACTTGAAAAAAATCTTACTTTGGTTTATACTGGAAAATCCCATTTGTCCCAAAATACAAATAAAGCAATGATTGACAATTTAACTAAGAATAAAAAGTATTTTGTTAATTTAAGAAATATTGCAAGGGAAATGAAAAATGCGCTTTTTAATGATAATTTGTATAAGTTTGCCGAACTTATGAATCAGGAAACTGAAAACAGAAGCAAACTTCATAAAAGCATTATTAATAAAACTATAAAATCTTTTATAAAAATTGGAAAAGAAAATGGAGCTCTTGGAGCAAAAGTCTGTGGTTCCGGAGGGGGAGGTTGTGTTCTGTTTTTTTCAGAAAAACCTGAAAAATTAAAAAAAGTCTTTAAAAATAATGTAATAGATTTTAAATTTGATTTCACAGGATTAAAATGGTTAAAGTAAAGAAAAAACTTTTTATGAACCCTTCTAAAAATCCTTGGGAATCACAAGCTGTTTTAAATCCGACTGCGATAAAGGATTCTAAAGGAGTTGAACATTTATTTTACAGGGCAGTTGATGAAAAAGGGGTTTCAACAATAGGGTATGCACAGGTAATTAATGGAAAACTAAAGAGATTTAATAAACCTGTTCTTTTTCCGGACAGGAATGAAGATAAAAAAGGTCTTGAGGATCCAAGAGTAACCAAAATAGGAAGAACTTATTATATTCTTTATACAGCTTATGACGGAAAAAATGCAATGGTTGCTTATGCGAAATCTAATGATTTAAAGAAGTGGAAAAAAATGGGAATTATAAGTCCAAAAATCTCAGTTAAAGAAGCCAGACAACTTGTTAAAATCAAAAAATACAGAGACAAATGGAAAATACAGGAAGAGTCAAATTCAGGGGTTTCTTTACTGGATAAGGATGCAGTTTTATTTCCAAAAAAAATAAACGGAAAATTTGTTATGCTTCACAGATTTTTGCCTGATATTCAAATTGTAAAATTCAAGGATTTCTCTGAATTAAAAAAGCAAAGATTCTGGAGAAAATATATTACTAATCTCGGGGATTACGATGATAAAATATCCCTTTACAGGACCTACGACTGGGAAGGAGAGCATATTGGAGCAGGCGCAGTTCCAATAAGAACAAAATATGGATGGCTTTTGATTTATCATGGAGTGGAGTGGATAGAACAAAGAAAACTTTATATTTTAATGCATAAATTTTCTTCAAGAATTTCAGGAATTTTTGGAAGACCAAGAAGCAAACGTGACCCTTTAATTTATCATGCAGGTGCTGCGCTTGTTGATTTAAAGAAACCTGAAACAGAAATATCAAGATTAAAAAATCCTTTATTTTCCCCAAAATATGAATGGGAAACAGAAGGAGATATTAATAATGTGGTTTTTCCTACCGGAGCAGTTGTTGAAGGGGATAAATTAAAAATTTATTATGGATGTTCAGATACAAGAATTGGTCTGGCAGAAGTCAGTCTAAAAGAACTTTTAAAAGAAATCAGAGAATCTTAGAAAATTTTTTCATTTCTTCAAGATACAGTCTTGCAATAAGATAAGACAAAGTTGATTCTGCTCCCTGATTTAAATTTAAAGAATATTTTCCTAATCCGTCATAGCATCCTCCTGTTGTTTCATCATAAACCATTTGATTAAGATGATTTTTTCCAAAAAACCAGTTAAATGATAAAAGAGTTTTTTGATAATATTCCGGATTTTGTGTTATTGAATATGCAGTTAAATATGTATGAACTAAAGAAGAAACATCAATTGGTTGCTGGTCAAAGAAAGCTCTTCTTCCGTTTTTTTTGCACCAGCCATTTTGACCTATTGCGCAGAGTTTTCCCTCAATAAAAGTTAGTTCAGTAAGAAAAGCAAGTGTTTTTTCTGCAATTTCAAGAAATTTTTCATCTTTGATTAAATCATAAGCAAGATATAATGATTCAGGAAGTTTTGAATTTGAATAAGAAAGTATTTCTTCAAACCAGTGCCAGTCTTCAGATGAAGATCCTTCATAGCATTCAATTAAAAAATTAGCCAGATTTTTGATTGTATTCAGAACTCTTTTGTCTGATGATTTTTTGTAATAGTGATATAATCCTATTATTGAAAATGAAACTGCTCTTGGAGATTTTATTGTTTTCAAAAGGGGCAGTGCTTTCATTAAAAGTTGTTCTGATTTTTTAACATGCTCTTTATTTTTGGATTTATTTATTGTATATCCCAAAGCCCACAAAGCTCTTCCAAATGCATCCTCGCTTCTTTCTTCTGAAAATTTCACACCATCAAAAATATTCCTAAACCATCCTTCGTTGTTTTGTGCATTTTCAATGAATTTAAGGTATTTTTGTGCAAGCTTGTCAGAAATTTTTGAATTAAAAAGTTTATTATGTAATGTTGATGCAATTAATGCTCTTGAATTATCATCTAAAGTATAACCGGAAGTGGGATCTGGTTCAGCATTCTTTGAAAATTGAATCATTCCTTTACTATTAGTCATTTTTACAAGATGATTAAGTTTTATTTCAGGAAAATCTTCAACTAACCCTTCTTTTAATTTCAATGCTTTATTGAAAACTTTTTGGTAGCCTATTGAAACATTTGGCCATGTCATGGAACGTGCATAAGTATATGCACTGTGTTCTATTCTTTTTTTTAATTCAGGATTTGATAAAATTTTATCAATTGCTTCTGCATAAGATTCAGAATCTTTTAATTCAACAATCATTCCCCTGTCCTGTTCAAATAATTCTTTTGCATAAACAATAGGGGTTGAAATAACAACTTTGCCGCAACCCATTGCATAAGAAAGGGTTCCGCTTGAAATTTGGTTTTGGTCTAAATTTGTGCAAACATAAACATCACTCGCTAAAATATATTCCAAAAGTTC
>CAZWUT010000012.1:0-11578 GCA_964636765.1 Candidatus Woesearchaeota archaeon
CCTCCATCACAAATTTCATCAGAATAACAAATTTCACCTCCCTGGCTAGAACAACTTTCTAAAGGCAAGTCTTCACTACAACATATAAAAGGGGAATAACAACTGTTTGAATATGTTTCATAAATTGTTCCAAGACAGTTTGATTCAGACATGCAAAAATAACCTTCTTCTTCACAATCATAATATTCATTATCAACGCAAAATCCATCAATGCACTGTTGATAACTGTAACAATCATAAGAAGTTTCGCATTTTTTGGTTTCTGAACCATTTGAAGGAGTTAAACAGCTTCCTGAGACACATATTTGGTCTCCTGGACAATCATAATCATCTTCACATTCAGATTTTGGAATACATTCAGATGTATCTAAAAAGCAATCTGAATCACATGACAAATTTCCTTTCCAGGCATTGCTTATTGCTGTTTCACAGGTTTCATCATTTAAATCATTTCCATCACACTGCTCCCAATCTTCCTGAATTCCGTCTCCGCAATAACCTTCTTCAGGAGGCGGTTCCGGATTTACACATTCCCCATTTACACAAATTTGAACCCCTGTACAATCAGAATTGAAAATGCATTCATATTCAGGATTATCAGGATATTTACAAACACCATTTACACAAACTTGAATTCCAGAACAATCTTCATCATCTTCACATTCAACATATAAATAACATCCGCTTGTATCAAAAACACAATCTGAATCACAGGATAAACTTCCAGTCCAGTCAGAATCAAAATCTTCGCATATTTTCTCATTTAAATCCGAACCATCACATTGTTCATCAAATCCAGCAATACCATCTCCGCAAATTTCTCCCGGAACAACACACTGTTCATCTATGCACTGTTCACCATCAGGACAATCTGAATTTGTTCTGCACTCGGGGGGTGTAAAATATTCAGGCCAAAAAGAACGCAATATAAAAGCTGTATTTCTTAAATTTCCAGAACTCCAACAACCGTCAGTTCCCTGATTTTCCAAAAGCCAGTTCTTAGCATTAATCCATTCAATTGGCTCTTCCCAGTAAAAAGGCCAGGCTGCTAAGGCAGTATCATAATATTTATCTCCTGACTCATCCCAAAATTGATTTAGTTTTTGTTTTGATAAAATTTGATTTCCCATCTTTCCTGTTAAAAAATAAATAAAAGATTCTGGAAGAAATTCTTCATTTTCAGGAGCCATTGTTATAAGATATGGCATATAAGCAGAAATATCATGCCCTTTAGCATATAATGCCAAAGAAGCCCATAAACTTCCTTCATAATCACAGGCAAGCCCTGAACTAAAACAAAGCGAGTTTACTTTTTCCTTTGTTAATCCGCCCCCTGCTGCAGAATGAACATCTTTAGAAATATGAACTGTTGAAGAACCCTGTCTTTTAAATAATAAAGTTGTAATAAAATTGTTGCTCTGGCAGGTTGTATAAATATCCATATTAAAGCAATTCGAAGAAATTTTTAGCCAGTATCCATCCTGAGCAAGGGATAAACAACTTCCTGTATTACCCAGTATTTTTCTGTCTGCAGAAACAGAGATTTGATAATCCAAATCATTATATGAGATTATGCAGGTGGTTGGTTCAGAAGTTTCAATTTCAAGAAACCATTCAAGATTCACAGGAACTGAATTATGTGATAAAAGCCAGTTTTCAGAATTTGTTGTCTCTTCATTTACTCCATTTAAAGCAAAAATTGCCTGAGCAGTTGATTTTACATTACAATTTGGATTTGGCCAGCAGGCATTTGAAGAAGCAGAACCAGCAAGTTCATCTTCACATTCCTGAATTGCCATTAAAGTAAAAGCTTTTTCTTCAAGACTTAGTGAAGAACACCCCTGATTTGCAACCTTTTCTTCAAGGCAGGCATAAGCTTCATCAACTTGGGTCTGCTCATCTGCAAACACAAAAGGTAAAATTAGGAATAAAGATAAAAGAACCCCTAATAAAATCACTTCTCTTTTCATAAGTGGAATAAGATAAAGTTGTTTATAAATATTATTATGAAATTATTTCTTTTTTGTATTTTTTTTAAAAGACAAATTTTTCTTTACAACATAATTTACTGGATTTTTGAATCTTGTTTCTTCAGGTGTTAATTCAAGGCCAATTCCCTTATAAATATCAGAAGCAAAATTAGGAGGGAATATTGGTTTTCTTCTGTATGCCCAAGATAATTGAGCAGTTATATAGCCTTCTTTTAAAGGAACTTCATTTTTTTTATTCCATTCAAAAATTCTTTTTTCCATTTCCTCTTTTTCCATGCCAATTGAACGAAACAAATTTATTAAAACAAATAAACCACGTTTTTTCCCATCAGACACACCTTCCAAAAGTTTCTGAATTGAAGGAGGAAATTGTTCGTCTTTCAGGTTTTTCAAAGTTAAAGGTTTAAAGTCTGCATATTTCCCCTTTGCATTCTCCTTTGTTTCAAAATTATTTTCTCTCCACCAGTCCATTGCCTGCATTAAAAGTTCCCTTGCCTCACCCTCTTTAGAATCAGGCATGAAATTTTTTATTTTTTCCTTAGAAATTTTCATAGGCTCTGCATCTTTCATTTCAAATTTTTCAATTTTATTAATATCCAAAACAATGCTTGCTAAAGCGGTTTTTTCATGAAGGGAATAAGGCATCCTGAATAGATGTCTTGGACTTACAAGGATTAAATCAGGCATAACTTCTTTTGGAGCTTCATAATCTTTTACATATTTGTTTGGTCTTGTTAAATTGCTTACTTCTTCTATTAATTTATTCCTTGTTTTTTCCATAATGTATTTTGTTATTATTCTTGGATATTGCGGAAACATCTCCTCTGTTTTAATGCCATTAATTTCTTTGGGAAATGCTTTCCACGGAATTATTATGTGAAATCCTTTACTTCCACTAAATTTTATCCCTATATTTTTTATTCCGTGAAATTTGAGCATTTCAATAATTGTCTTTGCCATTATCTTGCTGTAATCAATATACTTGCTGTCAATATCCAATAATAAATCCCATCCAATTCTTAAATCATTTAACTGTTTTTCATTCATACCTGTTTCAATTTTTAATGGGTCTCTCCAGAGTTCTTCAGAACAATGAAAAGATGTTGCACCTTTTCTTACTAATTCAAGAATGTCTCCTAAATATTCTAAAGTATCTGGACGTTTCCCAAAACCTTCATAATACCTTGGAATAACTTCCCTGTTTTTTGAAAAATCAAGTATTGCTTTTTGAACCTCTTTTTTTGAATAATACAAATTTGTAAGTTTTCTTATTCTTTCTTCCTTGAAAGTTGATTCCATAAAAGAAAATTCTTTTGGAAGTTTATATTTTTTGTTGTGTTTTTTAGAGGGATAACAGTTTATTGAAAACCCTCTCCAAATCAATCTCAAACAAAGCAACAGGCATTTTTATTTTCCAATTCTTTAAAATTCTTGGATGAATTTCCCCAACATATCCTATTACAGAATTTTCAAAAATAATTTCTGCAACTCTTCCTTCTATAAAATGTTGGGGATGAACTTCTGCTTCTTTAATTTCCACTTTTAATTCAAGCATTTTGAACAAATATTCTATAAATTGTTTTGTTTCTGTAAAATTTCCAGGAGCAATTCCCAAAGATAAATTATCGTGCTCAGAGATTTTACCTTCATTCTTAAAAATTCTTCCAATTTCAAAAATTCTTTGAGGATATTCTGAATCAACATTCTCTGCAAAAATCTTTAATAGACAATGAGTTAAACTTTTTCTTAAAATATTGTATTCTGTTTTTGAATTTTCTAATTCAATAAAACCTTTTTCCTGTTTTTCAGGAATCCCCATTTTTTGGAACTGGTCTTTTTTATTTGTCAGGTGATAATTTGAAATTTCCAAAAAACCAAGACCTGCAAGAATTTCACAGATTTTTCTTTTTATTGTCTCCTCTGGATTTTCAGAACCTGCTGTTGAAATCTCTGGAATTTCAGGAATTAATTTTTCGTATCCATAGGCAATTGCAATATCTTCAATTAAATCCACTTCATGCAGAATATCGGTTCTCCATGGAGGAATTTCAACTTCTTTGTTTTTTGAATCATAATTATAACCCATTTTTTCAAGGCTTAATTTAAGTTCTTTTTCATTTAAGTTTAACCCTAAAAGTTTATTTGTGTTATCTAAAGAAACATTCATTTTTTCAGGATTGAGATTTGGAGAAATTTTTTCTTTGTTTGCAAGACCCTTCATATTCATCTGATAAATTTTTCCTCCCATATCTGCAAAAGCTGTAACTAAAATATTCAGACATTTTTTCAGGATTTCATAATCAAATCCAGAACATTCTATAAAAACTTCTTTTGTTTTTTCAGTTACTCTTCCGGTTAATTGAGAATTTATTATCGGAGGCATACTTAAAACATTTTTGTCAGCGTCTATAAAAATAGGAAACTTGGACTTTCCTGCAAGGAGATGCGCATAATCACGTCCTGCTGGGTGTCTTTGTAAAATTTGTAATCCAGACATTTCTCTTGGAGATTCCAATGGAATAAATTTTATTTTATCTGGCTCCATTGCTTTGAAAGTTATTGGAAGTTTTATTTTTTCAAGAGGGTAAATCCCTATTGCAAGTTTTTTTCTTTTTCTTCCCATTGTAAGATGAAGTTTTTCCTGAATTTCAATTAATTCTTTTATTTTCTCGTCATCTAATTTCAAATTTTTAACAATTGCACATGCTGTATAAGGACGAATCTCTTTAACAGAAGAATCAATTGTGACAGTATATTCCCTTTCAGGTTTGTTAAGTTTATAATTTATCAGTCCTGTTTTCTTTCCTGAGAAAGCCAAAAGACCTCTTTTAAATCCCTGATATGAAAGCAAATCAGGCCTGTCAGGAGTTACATCAATTTCAATTTCATTCCCTTCAATGGATTCAACAGTTGTTCCAAAAAGAGCAATCTTTTGCTGCATTTCTTCTGTGAATTTTCCTATTTCTTTTTCAAAGATTTTTTTGCTGAATTTTACTGATGCCATTTTAAATGCTAACAGACTCTCGAATTAATTTATTTAATTTCTTTTGTTTTATCAAATTATTTGCAAGATTAATTAATTTCTTATCACTAATTTTAGGACCTTCAACAGAAGTTATATAACCTTCATATTTCTTAAAAAATTTGTCCTCACTATCCAGATATTGTTTCCATTTTCCTTTTTTCATATGTTCTGTTCCATGCATTGGAAATAATTTTGTATGTGCATGATCTATTCCCGTACCTTCCATCATTAAACCAACTCTTCCAACATCTTTAAAATAACTTCTAATAATCTCAGATACTTTTTTTGAAGCCAAAACTAATTCTTTCAAATTTTTATCTGGCATATTTAAAACATCACTTCCAAAATGTTTCTTTGGAATAACAACTGTAAAACCTTCTGTACTCGGAAACGGTGTCAAAAAAGCCATGTGTTTTTTATCTTCCCAAAAAAAGCCTTTTGCTTCTATGTTGCCTTTTACAATTTCACAAAAAACACATTTTCCCTGTTTTGTTTTTGAATTATATTTCACCATCCTACTTCATCCAAAATTTAATTCTCCGCAATTGAGTTAAATCATTTTTATAAACTTCACGAAGGTCTTTTATCTTATAATAATCCATTATAATCCTGTCAACTCCCTGCCCCCATGCAAGAACAGGAATGTTTTTTCCAAGAAGGGTTATTGAAACTTCGGGTCTGAACATTCCAGCCCCGCCCAATTCAAGCCATGTTTTTTTCTCAGGATGCCAGACATCAACTTCAACTGAGGGTTCTGTGTAAGGAAAATAAGCTGGTCTGAATCTGATTTTGTTGAAACCCATTTTTTTATAAAATTGTTTTAAATAACCTAATAAATGCCTGAAATTTGCATTTTTATCTATTACAATTCCTTCTGTCTGATAAAACTCAAAACCATGACTCCAATCCACTGTTTCATTTCTGAAATTTTTTCCCAATGCGAAAATTTTTATTGGCAAATCTTTTTCATCTGTTTTTACAAGAGCCTGGGCTGACAAACATGTTGTATGTGTTCTTAAAACAAGCTGTTTTGCCAAATTTTCATCCCAGAAATATCCCCATCCTTTACTTCCTCCCACCCCAGATTCATGGGATTTTCTCACAACTTCTATAAGTTTTTTATCAAAAGGCAAATCTGATTTTTTATTTATAAAAAATGTATCCTGCATTTCTCTTGCTGGATGGTCCTGTGCAGTAAACAATGCATCAAAATTCCAGAAACTCTGCTGAATCATATCACCTGAGACTTCTTTAAATCCCAAATCTGTCCATATCTTTCTTATATAATCAAGGGATTGATTTACAAAATGCCTTTTTCCCCCGTAAACTGCAGGAACAGGTGAGTTTACATCATATCTTCTGAATTTTTTTCCTTTCCAGTTAATTTCTTTTTTTATCAGTTCAGGTGTTAAATTTTCAATTAAATCTTCTGTTTTTATTTTTAAATTCATTAATTCTTTTCCTAAGTCTGTAACTTCAATATTAATGGTTTTTTGGTCTTCTATAACAATTATCTCTTTTCTGCTCTGCAGATTTTTCAAGGCAAAAAGCTGTTCAGGAGAAAGTGAATCATAATCTATTGGCAAAGATTCTATGAAAACTTCTTCAAGAGTTTTTTTTGTGATTTCTTCTTTACTTCCATTAAAAATTATTTTACTGTTTTTTAATTCAATAAGTGCCTTTTTCTTTAAAACTCCGAGAGAAACTTTAAATTCAGTTTCAGAAAGCTTGCTTTCTTTTTGGGCATCTTTAATAGAAAGTATTCTTTTTTCATTAAGCAAATTTAGCAATCTTCTCTCTGGAAGACCTTTTTTCTTATATAATGCTCCGTTAACTCCTATCTCTACAGATTTTTTTTTATTTACAGTTAAATTTACAATTTTTTTGTTCTGTAAATATTCTAAAGACCTTAAGACTGAAACCTTGTCTAAATTTGATTTTTTGCAGATTTCAGCAATTTTTTCATCAATATAAGGAAGAATTTTACGTTCATTTGGGCTTAAGGATTCTATTATTTTTTCATTTATTTCCATCTTATTAATTTAGGGAATGGAGATTAAAAAGATTTGGGATATTAAATTTTCTTAGTCATCCCTGTATTCATTCCTAAAACTAATCCCAGAGATTTCAAATCATAAATATTTCTTTCATTTTTTTTATTTTGAATTATAAATTTCATCTGCAGTTTGTTTTTTTTGCAGAGAAAAATATTTTGTTTTATTCTTGCAAGAACTTCTGATTTAATTTTAATATTTTTGCTTTCAATTAATTCATCAAAATTAATTCCAATCGCAATATTATTCTTTTTTGCAATTTTTGCCATAACGTGATTAAATCCTGAATTTCTCTGTTTTTGAAAATCTTTTCTGTTTGCAAGATTAATTAAAAGAATTTGAATTGGAAGTTTTTCAAGAACTTTTCTGTTTAATTCATCATCACTGCCTGAAAGTATAATAATGCTTTCTTTTTTTTCAGTTTGAATTTTTTTAACTTCGTTTTTTAATTTGTTAAAATTTTCCTGTGTGAGTATTATTTGATTTTTATTCATAATTAGTTGAATAATAAATAGTTTATAAAATATTTTAAATTTAAAGAATTTATCCCCAAATCAAAGTTCCTTTGAATTTCTTTCCGCAAAGAAGATTATCTAATTGATCCATATCCTCTCCAACAATATATGTTTTAATCTTATTTTCTTTAATCATTTTTGATGCTGTCTGGTCAAGAACAAAATGCTGCCCTGGTTTAAAAGTCATTTCATTTGCCATTTTATTAAAATCCTCCCAGGAAATTTCTGGTATAAATTTTGCATTTCTGAATTTTTTTGGGTTTTTATTATACAAACCCTCAACATTTGTGAGATTTACAAAATCGCATCTGAATTTTTTTGCAATACTTGCTGCTGATGAATCAGAAGTCTGTTTTGAATGATACTCAAGACCTCCGCAAAAAACAATATCGTATTTTCTTATATATTTTCTTATTTCTCTTATTTTATGAGGTATTCCTCTTTCCTGATTCTGTTCAAAGAAATATGAAACAAATCTGGCATTCATCCTTGTAGCTGAAATTCCTGCAAAACTTTGAAGTTTCTCGCTCATTCCTGCGCTTCTTAATGCAGAAATGTATTTTCTTGCTATACTTCCTCCTCCGCAGATAACTATAAATTTGTATTTTTCCTTATTTTTTATAAGTACTTTTCTAAACCTTTTAAGATATTTCAGATTAACATCATTAGGAATAATTAAGCTTCCTCCAAGACTCAGAACAATCACCTTTTTTTCAATCATTCTGATAAGAAAAATGAAGGGGGGTTTTTATATTTTTTTGAATATAAATTTTTAAAAAGAAATTTTAAATCCTTTAATAATGGAGAAAGGCAAGACTTATTGGTTTACTGGTTTATCCTGTTCTGGAAAATCCACTCTTGCAAAGAATATCTGTATTATATTCAGTAAAAAAGATTATCCTTTTGAATGGTTAGATGGAGATTTTGTTCGTGGAATTGAAGGAGGAAGAAATGCAGGGCTTTGTGGGGATTTGGGGTTTTCCCCTAAAGATAGAAAAGAGAACCTAAGGCGAATTGCAGAAGTTTCAAGATTGTTTAATCATTATGGAGATCTTTATTCTGCAAAAGGAATAGATGTTTTAGCCAGTTTTATCTCTCCAACAAATGAATATAGAAAAATGGTTAGAGAGATTATTGGTCCAGAAAATTTCAAATTAATCTATGTAAAAGCCCCTTTAAAAATTTGTGAGAAAAGAGATTCAAAAGGATTGTACAAAAAAGCAAGAGCAGGCGAGATAAAGGGCTTTACTGGAATAGATGCGCCGTTTGAAGAACCTTTAAATCCGGATTTAATTTTAGATACTAAGAAATATTCTTTAGATGAATGTTTAGATAAGTTTTATGATTTTTATAATTCACTTAATAGCAACATTTCTAGGAATAATTAAGCTTCCTCCAAGACTCAGAACAATCACCTTTTTTTCAATCATTCTGATAAGAAAAATGAAGGGGGTTTTTATAGTTTGGGTTGGGGATTTATTTCAATATATTCATATTTTCTAATTTCTTTAACAGCCCTTTCTAAATTTGTTTTTTCTATTTTTGCTGCAATTCCTTTATCTTTTTTAGCTGTCCATCCAACTACTTTATAAGCTGTTTGATTTTGTAAATTTTGCCCAAAATAATTTGAGATTATCTTCAACAATTAATCATCTACCAAATAGTGTTTATCTTCCAGTAATCTTAATAAATTTAATTCTTTCCCTTCAATAGAGGTCTTTCCGGATTTTATTACTTTAAAATATATGCAAATCATGATTCACCATAAACGCCTTACTTTAAAAGAATTATTATATTTCATTTCACAGTAAAAAGCCTGTTATCCCTGACATCAAAAACACCCAACCTAACTCCTGAATCTATCCAGCCGTGTGCGTAATTTAATGCACCGAAAGCATTTACAAAATTTCCTTTTATTTCAAAATGATGAGCATCAGAAAGATAATTCTCAACCATATTAATTATTTCTTTTGCTTGTTCTTCTTTACCTTCAATAATGTTTTTTTTAACTTCTGTTAATGCTTTTGAAGTTATCTTAAAGTATTTTTCAATTTTTTCTGAGGTTATTTTATTATCCATACTTTCCAGAGAGAAAATTGATTTATATAATTTATCAATCATCAAAATCTTTAAATAGAAACTTAAATTGTATTTTATATGGAAAAAAAAGCAGGTAGGAATAGATTATTTATTTATATTGTAATAGGGATGATAGTATTAATTACATCAGGAGTTCTTGCCCAGACAGCAGTTCTAAAAGATAATGTTCAGGAAATTGTTAATAATGTTGCTTCAAAAAAAGGAATTGACAAAGAAAAAATTGAAAATATTAAAGAAGTTGATTTTAATAACCTTCCTGAAAGAGTGGATATTGAAAACATTGATGATACAAACCTTGCTGTTTATGAAGTAACCCAGACAGAGGGGGAAAGTTTTTTTGTAATAACTGTTTCTGATGAAAAGCTTAAGCAATATACTAAAGAAGCTGAAACACACTCAAGAATGTTTTTAAATTTTGGAAGTTCTGCAACCTTGTCTGAATCTGGATTTTTAGAAACAGTCGGAGGGGTTACAACAAGCAAATATAAAGGTTATGTAATGGTCAGAGAAGGAAGCATAACCGCATTATCAACTAATTTAGAAGTTGTTTCAGGAAGCGGAAAAATTGAATTAACAATTTACAAAAATGGTGAAGAAATTGGATTTAGAAATAGTTTCATTGTAGAGGATAAAGAAGGTGTTGAAAAAGATTATGATTCCCAGTCATTTGGAATAGTTAATTTTGAAGCAGGAGATGTGGTTTCTGTTTATGCCAGAGTTTCAGGAGATGTTTCCTGGAAAGATACAATTACACTAATTGAAATTACAACTGATTAAAGATTATTTTAAATAACATGAAAAAAAGAGTGATAAACAGAAGGATTATTCCTTATGTAAGAAGACCTGTCAGAAGAATTCCCAAAAATAATAAAGACAATAAATTCAATCCAAATAAAAATAAACTTATTGTAATAATGGTTTTATTGCTGGTTATTGCAGGAATAATGTATTTTGCTGATAATGGTTTAAATTTCCAGAAAGAAAAAGAAACTGGGCAGGAATATCAGAGTTCTTTAGAAAGTTCAAATGTTGATTTAAAAATAGAAAATGTAAAGATTCAGGATGAGGAACAACTTGAAATAATGGTTAAAAGAAGTTCTGGAAAAGGAAGTTTTTCAGGACTTGAATTTGTTATTAGTGACGGTAAAAAAACAGAAAAAATAACAAAAACTATTTCAATGAATGAATTTGAAAAAAAGATTTTTTATTTTCAGAAGCACTTATTCAGGTTTAAATTAAGAAACATAAGATATGTTTCTGTTTATCCTGTTTATAAAAATTCAAATGGCGGAAACACAGTAGGAAATAAGGAAGATGAATGGAAATCTGAAGAAACTTTTGATGAAGAATCCGAAGAACAAAATGAATCAGAAGAGGAAATTTTAATTAATCAGACAAATAAGGAGTGTGAAGCAGATAATTCATGCATTAATTCAACATGCGCAGGATTAAAATGTCAGGATTCATGCGGAAATATTTTTATTGGAAATTTACAGCCAAATTGCTCTGTTGGTTATTGCGGGGTTGCAGAAAATAATTGTGGTGAATGTTATTGTGAAGACGGATTTGGCTGTGAAGGAAGTATTTGTGTTAAAATTATTCCTGAAGTTTTAAATAATGAGACAGAAGAAAATGAAACAGAACAAAATGAGGTGTCAGAACCTGAAGAACCACAATGCATTGATACCTGTTCATTATTAAATTATGAATGTGGTGTTCATTTAATCTGCAATGAAAATGTTTATTGTGGAAGCTGTAATGAAGGTAATAATGGAGTCTGCAATTCAAATGGAAGGTGTGTTGAAGTTATTGAAGAACCTGAAGAAGAAATAGTTATTCTTTATTATAATAATTTTGAACAAAATCAAGTTGGTTCAAGCAGTTATAAAAATG
>CAZWUT010000013.1:0-11548 GCA_964636765.1 Candidatus Woesearchaeota archaeon
TATCAGAACAAAAAAGTTTATTATTGAATTAAAAATTTTAGATATGCATTCTCTGACTGAAATGAGGAATCTCTTTGTTTTTTTTCTAATTTTGTTGTAAATAAAAATTAGTTTTTCTGGAACGAATTTTTCAAACAATCTGTGCATTTTTCTGTAAAACCTGTATCTCCATTCAAGAATTCTTATTCTTTTTCTCTGAAACCAGCTCAAATTCATATCTAGTTTTTTTACTTCTATTTTTTTACTTCTATTTTTCTTTTTTGCCTGAATTTTCTTTTTTATAATCTCAAAATCCTTAATTTTTTCTTTTCTTAGCTGTTGTTTGTAGTATTTGTAATATTTTTTTCTTAGCTCATGGGTTCCAAGCAGATATTCTTTTTCAGCCTGAGTCAGTTTTTCACCTTTTTTTAGTTTGTCAAGAAAATATTCCTCTTTTTTCTCATTTTCTTCATCATAATAACTTTCTAAGTCTTCCATTTTATTTGCAATAGCATTCACATGTATGACATGCAGTTTCACTTATAATAAGGTTTGAATCATAATATTCTTTTTCCCTTACTCTGCATTCAGAAAGACAAATGTTTTCACATCCTGAACTATCTTTTATTTTATGTAAAATCTGGTTAAATAAAACAGAGCATTCGTCATTAATTATAATTAATTCTGGTTTTGTTTTTATAAAAATGTTCCAGGCTTTGAAATAAATTGCTATTAAAATTCCGAGAGCAATTAATAAAAATAAAATTATGAACCATATTTTTTTTGATTTCCTCTTTTTCATTAAGAATTAAACTTTCTTAACTTTTTTAATGTTCTGTTTTTTCTGATGGGGTTTTTTATTAAATATTGCCAAGAAATCACGTATTATTTTTTTCATTTCAAGTTCTTCTTTTTTGATTTCTTCTTCTTTTGTAATAAGATTAAAGTATATTTTCTGCCAGTCTGATTCAAGTTTTTGGAGATTTTTCATTTTTGTATCTATTTTGTCCTTGAATTCTTTTCCTAAAGAACGAATAATCATTTCATTTTTTTGTTTATGCCAGTGTTTTTTCATTTCCTGAACAGTATTTTCTTTTGAAAATTTTTCATTATACCATTTAGAAAGTTTTTCAACATCACTAACATCTTCATCCATTTCCTTTAAAAGATGGTTGAAAAAACTTTTTTCTGGATCTAATTCATTATTTTCTTCAGCAGGAGTTTCTTCAGAAGGTTGTTCTTCTGTAGTTTCAGTGCTTTCAGAATTTTCTTCACTCTCTGTTTTTTCTTCAGCAGGCTGTTCTTCATTTGTTGCTTCAGAATTTTCCTCTGCAGGTTTTTCTTCTGCATTTTCAGAACTCTCTTCTGTTGCTGTTCCATCTTCACTTGTTTCAGCAGGCTGTTCTTCTGCAGATTGCTCTTCTGTTTTTTCTTCTGCAGGGGTTTCCTCTGCAGGTTTTTCTGTTTCAGAAGTTTCTTTATTTTCTTTAGGTGTTTCTTTCAGGCTTTTTTTTAATTCATCAATTGCCAAATCAGGAAGTTCATTTGGTACAGTTACCTTTTTTTTAAAGAGTTTAGACAGCGCCATATTTCACCACGTTTTATTAGTTAAAAAATGAAAAATTCTTTAAATACTTTTCGGTGAAATAATTTGATTTGTCGTCAATATTTTTTAAATTATAGGAAGGTTTATTAATTTTCTTTTCCAGTTTTTATAAATGACTAAAAGAGGAAAAAATAGTAAGAATGCAGTTTCTATTGCAAGAAAAGAATTAAAAAAACACAAAACAGAAGAAATTGTTGAATTTTTTCTTTTATTTTTTACTTTGCTTTCTGCTTCAGCACTTTTGCTTTTGCTTTCATTTAATTTGATTACAACAGGATATTCAACTTATGCTCCAGGCAAGGCAGGATACATTACTGAACTTGATGTTACTCTTGCTTTTCAGACATATTATTGGCATGGACTTTATGGATTGGCATTAAGAGTTCCGGGTTATACAGACCCTTTGTTTGAAACAATTGCACCAGGAGAGATTACTAGTGCTGGTTTGTTTTTTGATTGCATGGAGCAGGATGTAATTGGCGGAAGAGAGATTTATGCTTCAACTTCTCCTGTAATTTATTTTGATAATCTTCAGCCTGCAACCACAACAATGGTGGATGATTATCTTGGATGCAGTGGAACTCAGTGCGGTTCTGGAACATTTACTGAAACCATGAGTGTCATGGTTGGAGCTACAAATATAACTGGAATTCCTTCAACACATACTTATAGATGGGACGGTGAAAATGGAATTTTTGATATAGGAGTCTTAAATGATTCAGTAAATCTTGTTTATGTCTCACATATTCAAGAGCTTCAAAAAGGTTATAGCCCGAATACAACAGTTAATTTTCAGATGCTTTTGCCGGTTCCTGCAAATACTACTGAAACATACCATTTTTTCACAGACCCTAATGATATTTGTCCTGAAGGAGGAGGAATAGGCGAAGTTATTGATGCTTATGTTTACGGACATATTAGGGATGAATTGGGAAATCCAGTAGAAAATGCAACAACAATCTTAACAGGAATAACAAATCTTTCAGATTCAGAAGGAATTTATAATCTTTCTGTTGGGGTTATTTCAGGAACATATATTTTAGTTGTTACTGCAACAGGTTATGAAGATTTTTTCACAGATGTAATAATAAATTCCACACAATATTATGTTGAAAAAGATGTAGTTCTTATAGAGGAGAGTGAAGAGGGAGAAATGGCCCTTTTTATAGAACCAGTTATTTGGGGGTATGTAAAAGATTCATCAGGTAATGGGATAAATCTTGTTAATATCTCTTTAGGAGGAGGTTCTGTTGTTTCAGATTCAGATGGTTATTATGAACTTTTCCCAAGCATTTTCCCGGAAATTTATCCAATAATTGCATTTAAAACAGGATATAATAATTATTATCATTTCCTAAATTTTTCAGAAGATACAACAGAAGTAAATCATAATATAACTATGATTGTTGCAAACACTAAAGCATTTGATACAGGTCCTTATTCCCCTCCAAGAAAAAAAGTAAAGCAGATTAAAGAGGAAGCTGAAAAAAACGGAGAGGATTATTGGCTTAGTTCCAAAGAGATTGTTAAAGAGGTAAGACAAAATACTTTTGTTGAAGAAACAATAGGAATTTATAATTTTAAAAAATCTCCAATGAATCTTGTTTTTTCTATTTCTGAAGAATTAGAGGATTTTGTAAAATTAGACAGAGATGCTTTATCAGTAAATACAAATGAAGGCGGAGATTTGGTTATTACTATTTATGGAAATAAACCAATAGGGCATTATGAAGGGGTTTTGGAAATAAAAGGAGACTTAACAAAGGAAATTCCAATTAAGATAAGTATTGTTGAAAAAAACATCCCTATTGAAACCCTTTTGATGAATTTGGATCTTTTTGAAGAATCAATCCAGCCAGGAAATGTTCTGAAATATAAATTAACAATGCAAAATCTTTTAAGAGAGCAGAATTATGAAGTAAATTTAGAAACTTCAGTAAGAAGTGTAAATGGGTCTAAAGTTTACTTGACTGAGAGAGATGAAGTAGAAATTGCAAAATCTCTTTCTTTGTTAAAAGAGATGCAAATTCCTGAAAACTTTACTGAAGGAAGCTACCTTTTGCAGGTTGATGCAAGCCATTTTAATCTTATTTCAAGTATTGTAGCACCTTTTAGAATTTACAAACCAGTTTATCTTTATTCTTTTTTAGGAATTCCTGTTTGGCTTTTTTTAGCATTTGTTTCATTTGTAGGATTTATTATGCTTAATCTTTTTTTGTATAGGAAATATCAGGAGAAAAAAAAGAGATATAGCATTTCTTTGGAAACAAAAACTCTTCCAAAAGCAGAGAAAAATAATTTCTTTTTGGGATGGGTTGCAGAAACAAAAATTGGTGCTTACATTGAACCTGAAAGATTGAAAACACATACAATTGTTGCAGGAGCAACAGGAATGGGTAAAAGTATTTCTGCTCAGGTTTTAATTGAAGAGGCTTTAATGAAAAATGTAGCTGTAATTGTTTTTGATCCAACAGCCCAGTGGTCTGGATTATTAAGGAAATGTGATGATAAAAAAATGATGTCTTATTATCCTAAATTTAAATTAAAACCCTCTGATGCAAGGGCTTTTCCAGGAAATATAAGGCAGGTTTCAGATGCAAGGGAGATAATTGAAATTCAAAAATACATAAATCCCGGTCAAATACAAATTTTTACTTTGAATAAATTAGATCCAAAAGATATTGATATTTTTGTTGCAAATGTTATAAGGCAAATTTTTAAATCAGATCCCAAAGAACAGCAGGAATTAAAAGTTCTTTTGGTTTTTGATGAGGTCCACAGACTTCTTTCAAAATTTGGCGGAAGTGGAGAAGGCTTTTTGCAGATTGAAAGAGCGTGCCGTGAATTTCGTAAATGGGGAATGGGTCTTGTATTAATTTCACAGGTTCTTAGTGATTTTGTCGGGGAAATTAAAGCAAATATAAATACTGAAATTCAAACAAGAACAATTGAAGAATCTGATTTGGAGAGGATTAAAACAAAATATGGAGAGGAATTTTTAAAATCTCTTGTAAGGGCTGAAGTTGGAGTTGCAATGTTCCAGAATGCAGAGTATAACAAGGGTAAACCTTATTTCGTGAATTTCAGGCCAATTCTTCATAATACAAGAAGACTTCCTGATGAAGAGCTTGAAAAGTACAACAAATATAATGAGGTTGTTGATGATATGGTTTATCAGGTTGAACAATTGGAACAGTTAAAAATAGATGTTTTTGATTTGAAAATGGAAATGAAATTAATTAAAGATAAAGTAATGACAGGAAATTTTTCAGTTGTAGATATCTACCTTGAAGGATTAAAACCAAGGCTTGAAAAACAATGGCAGAAACTTGGAAAGAAGCCAAAGAAACTGGTCAAAAAATTGGCAGATGTAAGTGAAATTAAGAAGTCTGTTGAAGAAGCTAAAAAAGCAAGAGCTTCTTTTGAAAAAGAACAAAAGAAAAAAATTCCTGTGAAAAAACAAATAAATTCCTCCAAACTTCTTCCTAAACCTGTTGATAATAAAAATCCTGTTTTAGATAAAAAGTTAAAATAAAAGAAAAAACTAAAAAGAGGGTTTTCATCTTATTTTTATGAATGATTTAAAGCTTTTGAAAAAATCTTCCAAGGGATTGGTTGACAGGAAAACTTTTAGAAAAATAAAAAAAGTAAAAAAATATTCTGAGAAGATTGAAGCTCTTAAGCATTCAATCATTTCTGGTTTGAAATTAAAACATCTTGATTTGGAAATTTATTCTGATGAAAATAATGAGGATTATTATTTGCATTTAAAAATAGGGCTTTTGCCTCCAAAGATAAACCTTTTGTATCATGATTTCAATGAGAAAGATTTTAAAAAAATAATTTCTTTATTTAGTGAGATTGAAAAGAGGTTAAAAAATGTTTAAATTTTTTAAAAAGAAAAAAGAGGGTGAAGATGGCCTTCCTGAAAATGGGGAAAGCACTGAAACTGCAGAAGAAAAACCTGCAGAAGAAAAAAAACCAGAAGTCCCAAAAACAGAAGTTAATCCGAAAGGAAGTGATGCTGCAAGTATAATAAAGCTTTCTACAGAAATTGATAGATTAAAAGCAGGGCAGGAGGCATTTCAGGAAGTAAGGAAATCTTTTACTGAAAGATTTACAAGAACAAGCGAGCAAATAGGAGAACTAAGGTCAATGATTTTGGACAGAGACAGAACAATCCAGACACTTGAATTAAAAGCAGTTAAAGCTGCTGATTTGGTTGAATCAATTAAACCCGATAAATTAATGGCAGAAATACAAAAACAAAATGTTAAAATTGAGGCTCTTAAAGCAAATCTTGAGGGTAATGAAGCTATAATGGACAAGGTTATGGAGGAATTGAGGGAAATCAGAAGAAAAGTGGAATTTTTCAGGGGGGTTGAAGAAATTGTTAAATTAAGTGATGAAATAAAAAAAGAACTTATAGGAATAAAGAAAATTGAAGGAAGCATAAATATCCAGGCTGATAAAATCCAGACAATTTATACTGAAATGAGAAATAAAATCCAGGCTCTTGATGATTTTAATACCAAGTTTCAGGAGGCAAGAGTTAATGTGGACCAGAATGCAAAAGACATAGACTTTATTAAAGGAAAAATTGCAGGTCTGGCAGAAAAAAATGAGATTGACAAAATTCTGGAAAAAATACAAAAATATTCAGATTCACTCAAAGAATTAAAAAAGAAATCTGCTTTATCAAGAGATATAGAACAGCTTAAAACCATTCTTGAGAGCGTAAGGTAATCTACCTAAAAACCTTTAAAGAGTTTTTGCCTTTTTATTTCATGAGGAAAATCCAATTATTTTTGCTTGTTTTGATTTTTTTACCTTTAGTAAGTTCTCAAATAATTTTTTTAGATAATCCTAAGAATGTTTACAATTTTGAAGATTTTATTTCAATAGATTTTTCAATTAAGCAGGAAGTTTTTACAAGAGGGGATGTTCAGGCTTTTTTAGTCTGTGGGAATAATGAAAAATTGGTTTTTCAGCAGTTTAATGAATTTAAAAATGGACAGGAGAAAAATTTTTCATTATTTTTTTTGGCTTCAATAAAAGGCAATTGTTATGCCAAGATTTTATTCAATGATGAGTCTGAAAAAACTCAAAAGTTTAAAATAACAGACAACATAATCACAGCATTTGGATTAAATAATAAATTCTTTCTTCCTTTAGAAGAGATAAAAATTAACGGGACTGCAAATAAAGAAAATTCTGAAAAATTAAATGGTATAGCAATTATTTCAATAGAAAATCTGATAAATCAGACAGTTGAAGTTAAAGAAGGCAAATTCAGTTTTTCATATATTTTTGAAAAAGATGTTGCTCCTGGAGTTTATTCTGTAGAGGTTTTTGCAATTGAGAAAAATTTTAATGGAGATGAAATAAACAGGGGGAATTTTTCAGAAAAAATAGAAATAAAATCATATCCTGCAAAAATAAAAATTGAATCTCTGGAATTTTTTAAACCCCCTTATGAATTTCAGATAAAAGCGTCTCTTTTAGATCAGACAAATGCACTTTTTCATGATGAAATTTTAATAGTGAAAATCTTTGATCCTAAAAATGAAATTTTTATGCAGGATGCGGAAAATTCCGGGGAAAGATTTAATATTTCTTTTAAAGAAAATACTTTAAGGGGGGGTTGGAAAATAAATGTTTATTATGGAGATTTATTTGCTTCAAAATCTTTTTATGTTGAGGATAATAGGGAAATAAAAATTGAACTTGGGAAAGAGGGTTGCGAAATAAATAATTCTTTCTGTAAAATAAACATTTCAAATATAGGGAATGTGCCTTATAATGGGGTTATAGATGTCTCTTTTCAAAATGAAAATTCAAATGAGACCTTTCCTTTAAATATAAACCTTTCAAAAGGGGATTCTGAAATTTTTGAATTTGAATTGGAAGGATATTTCAATATTTCTGCAGGAGACCAAAATTTTGAGAACGTTTATCTCTCACCAATAACAGGCGCAGTTTTATTTGAAGGTTCAAAGAAAAAGACCTATATTTTTATAGTGGTTTTATTAATTGTTTTAATAGTTTTTTTCTTTATATGGAAAAAAATCCATAAAACGAATTTGAGTTTTTTGAGAAAAAACAAAAATAATAAAACTAAGGATTTTCTTCCTTCTTTAAATACTGAAAAACCAATTCAAAAGCCAGAAGAAAAACAGATTGCAGAAAAAGAAATAAAAGAAATTAATCCTGTTAATAAAACTCCTGTAAAAAAAGAAGTTTCTGAAAAAGAAAAAATTATTAATAAAAATAAATTCCAAAAGAAGATATATTCAATTTTCTTTCACGATGTAAATTATGAAAAGCTTGAGAAATTTTTACAAAAATATAATCTTGTTTTACACAGGGCTTCTGGAGACTCTTTTTTTATAATTACATATTCAGATAAAGATTTATCCAAGAAATTAACTGAAATTGTTTTTAAAATCTCCAAAGAATTTAAGGGAATTTCAACTATACTCCATTCTGAGATTTTTGAAAATAAAATTAGTTCTATAAGTTCAGTTCTTATTACTAAAAATCTTGTTTCATATCTTAATGGTTTTTTTGTAACAGAAAATATTGCAGAAAAACTTGAAAAAAATCATGGATTTAGGATTAATAAAGACAAATCTTTTAGGGTGAAAGAAAGAGTTATAAAGCTTTATACCGTATATAAATTATAAAATGAGGAGAAATTTTTTGCTTATAATTTTATTGGTAATAATCCTGCATATTTCTTTAGCTTTGGCTGTAGAGCCTTTTGGAGCAGACATAACTCCTGGAACTTCTCAAAGAGCTCCTCCATCTGCACCAGGAACAGATGTTAATGCAATTGCTGGAAATGTGACAGAATTGAATGTTTTTGGTTATTCCATAACCCAGTCTTGGCAGGGTTATTATGGTAATGTGACTGGTACAATTCAGTTGGCTGATTCAAGCGATAATATCTTATATAATTGGTCTTTGGCATATCCTGAAGGTGAAATTTATGCATCAAATGCCTCAACAATAAATTGGGCAGGTATACAATGCTATGATGAATCAAATAATTTAACCTTTTTTGAAAACATGTTTGGAATAGAAGAGTTTGATGTCGACGGTATAAATGAAACTTTTTTATCAAATGACCATGCAGAGTTTTATACAAACAATATTCAGTTTACTGCAGGTTTATGCGACAATACAAAGTTGTATAATAGTGCAGGAGTAGGAACTTTTGATGAAGCTTTATTGACTGACGGAGATGACCTTGTATTTGCTTCACTTTTGCTTGATGATGCAAATGGGTTTGACAATATTCCCCATGATTTTGAAATGATTGTGCTGGAAAATGGTCATGGAACAGATACAGACACTACAACCTATTACTTTTGGGTCGAATTAGAGTAAACTATTTTTTTGTAAAATTCTTTTAATTTCTTTTGATTTTTACACACTTAATTAAGTAATTAATTAAATAGGGATATTAATAAATTAAGATAAAACATTAATTAAAATAATAAATTGATTTAGAAAATTAATTAATTAAACAAAACATTTAAATAGGTTTCTTGATTAAATTTGTTCATGGAACTTGATTCATTCCTCGCGTCTCCGAGATGGGATATACTCCAAATAATCTCGGAGCACCCCTATTCTCCCATTGAAATTGCAGAAAAAACAAAGACTACTGTTTCCTTTGTAAGCCAACAGTTAAAATTGTTAGAAGCTGCTGGTCTTGTTAAAAAAGAAAAGACTGGTGCTTTTGAAAAAGGGAAACCTAGAACTTTATTTTCTATATCCCAAGATTATCTTTATCTTATAATTTTGACAAATGGTTTTGCAAAAAAGAAATTAATTGAACTTTCAGATTATAGAAAAACATTGCTTAAAATTTGGCTTATAGAAAACAAAAACTTGCATGGTGCTTTAGAAGAGTTTATAGAGAAAATAAAGAAAGTTTTTTCAGAAATCGATGCTTTATTATTGGATTTTTCAAAAGACCCCCCAAAAATAATTCTGTTTAGCGAGAACAAAAAATTAAAGCCTTCTTTGGAAGTTTCTGCAGGAAAATTAAATCCAAAATTTAATTTAGATTTATTTTCAATAACTGATTTTAATTTATCTGAATTAGACTTTTCAAAAATTCACATTCTTCATGCAAATAATATTTTTTTGAAGAAAAAAACAGAAATGAAAGGAGGTAAAAAAGAAAATGAGAAAACAAATAATTAGTTTGGCTCTGTTTGTTTGCATTACGATGTTATTGGCTTCATTCTTTGTAATTGCAGCCCCCAATGGTGCTACAGTGACTCCCGGAACTTCAGATACAGCATCTGCAGATAGTGCTGGAGAGGATACTAATGCAATTGCTGGTAATCTTACTTTTTTAGATGTAAGTGGAGATGCTGCAACTCAGGCCTGGCAGGGTTATTTTGGTAATGTGACTGGTGTAATTACCTTGGAAGACAGTTCAAATAATATGTTGTATAACTGGTCTCTAACAACCCCGGAAGGTGAAATTTATGCTTCGAATGCATCTAGTGTTAGTTGGTCTACAATTCAATGCTATGATGAATCAAATAATTTAACCTTTTTTGAGAACATGTTTGGAATAGGTTCTTCAGATGATGATGGACTAGATGTTACTTTTGCATTAAATGACCATGCAGAGTTTTATACAAACAATATTCAGTTTACTGCAGGTTTATGCGACAATACAAAGTTGTATAATAGTGCAGGAGTAGGAACTTTTGATGAAGCTTTATTGACTGACGGAGATGACCTTGTATTTGCTTCACTTTTGCTTGATGATGCAAATGGGTTTGACAATATTCCCCATGATTTTGAAATGATTGTGCTGGAAAATGGTCATGGAACAGATACAGACACTACAACCTATTACTTTTGGGTCGAATTAGAGTAGGCCCATTTTATTTTTATTTTTAGATCTTTTTTATTAACAAGAACAGAAGGGGAAAAGAGGAAAAAGAATTGTGGAAAAAAAATGGAAAATAAAAAGAGAAAAGAGAAAAGACTATTGAAAATTTCCTTAGAAATTCTTTTAGTTTTAACTTTTTTTTCAATAGTTTTTTTTCCAAAAATAATTCTTGCAGGAGCCGGAGAGAACAATGTGACTGTTTTAACAAATTTAACAATTGGGAATTCTGCACCTATAATTAATTTTATAGAAATAGAAGAGGGTTCAGTAATATTAATTCCCAATTCAGAAAAAATCGTAAATTGCACATCTATTTTAACCGATTATGATAGTGATGTAGATATAGTTGATGTTAGTGCAGTCCTATTTGATAACACAGATTCTTTTTTAGGAGATTTTGATGATAATAATATGCATTATACAAATAATAGCTGTTATATTGACTATACATACGGAACAGCTTATGAAGCAAGGGCACATTGTCTGTTTGATGTTTGGTATTATGCAAACCCGGGAGAATGGAATTGTTCTGTTTCTGTAACAGACTCGTGGGCTTATCAAACAAGCGGGACAAATACAACACAGATTCAGGAGCTTTTGGCATTGGGTCTGCCCGACACAATAAATTACGGAACTGTTAATGCAACTTATGTTTCAGAAGAAAACATTACAAATGTCACAAATTACGGAAATGTCCAGATTAATTTAAGTTTAAATGGGTATGGGTTTTTTGAAGGAGACGGAAATGCAATGAACTGCACATTGGGGCCTGCAGAAAATATCTCTGTTAATTATGAAAAATTTAATTTAACAGATTCAATTTCAGGAGATTTAAGTTTAACAGAATTTGAAGGAAATTATACAAATTTAACATCTTCACCAATAACAAAAAGATTTGATTTAAATTACAGGCAGGATGATGCTTTAAATGAAGCCTGGAACCAGACTTATTGGAGGATTTATGTTCCATTAGGTGTTGCAGGAACCTGTCAGGGAAATATTATTTTTGGTGCTGTCCAGGTCCCGGGAAGTTAAGATGA
>CAZWUT010000014.1:0-8930 GCA_964636765.1 Candidatus Woesearchaeota archaeon
TGACCCTCAAAAACTTTTGAAAATTTATGGGGGTGAAGCAGTGAGGTTCTGGGCAGCTACTGAAGGAGATTTAGCGAAATCGGATTTGAAATGTTCTGAAGAGAGAATTCGTGGAGAGGTTAAAACTTTGAATAAAATTTTGAATGTTTCAAAATTTGTAATGCTTTTTAAAAAACCAAAAGAAAAACCAAAATTGACAATGACTGACCAATTATTCATGGATTATATAGAAGATTTAACAAAATCCGTTGAAGAAAATTATGAAAAATATGATTTTTATACTCCTGCAATTCAATTAAGAAAATTTGTATGGGACATTTTTGCTTCAAATTATGTTGAATTAGTTAAAGCTAGAGCATATAATGAAGGAGGAAAATTTTCTCTTATAGAATCAGATTCTGCAAAGTACACCTTGCATTTTTTATTGGAAAGATGTTTAGTTTTGCTTTATCCTATAATTCCTCAGATTACTTCTTTAATTGTTGAAGAAATGGGGACTGATTTATTAATTTCTGAATTTCCTAAGGCCAATTCTGGAAAATCTAGTTTGAATATGATAGAGAAAATAATGAAATTTAATTCAGATATCTGGAAGAAGAAAAAAGAAAAAGGAATTTCTTTGAGAGCCGAAATCAAAGGAAAAGTTCCTGAAGATTTGAAAGCTTATGAGAAGGATTTAAAAGAGTGTCACAGATTGTTTTAATATGGCATTAACAAAAAATGAATTACAGGAATTAATAGACCAACTTAGTGAATACAAGGGAAGAGCAACTGAATTAATTACTGTTCTTGTTCCAGCAGGCTATGATGTTAATTCTGTTCAAAAACAGCTTGAAGCTGAGAAATCCACTGCTAAAAATATTAAATCTACTTCAACAAGAAAAAATGTTACAGATTCTCTTGATAAAATTGTCAGATATTTGAAGGATTTTAAAAAAGCTCCTGAAAACGGGCTTGCTGTTTTTTGCGGAAATATTTCAAAAGTTGAAGGTCAGGATGATATGCAGATTTGGGGGGTTGAACCTCCTTTGCCTTTGAAAATCAGATTATATAGATGTGATAAAGAGTTTGTTCTTGAGCCATTAAAAGAAATGCTTGAAATAGATGAGATTTATGCTCTTTTGGTTATGGACAGGAAAGAAGCAACTATTGGAATGCTTGAAGGCAAAAGAATAGAAACACTTCAGAAAATGACTTCAGGTATACCTTCAAAAGTTCGGGCTGGTGGTCAATCTTCACAAAGATTTCATAGAATTACTGAAGGTCTTACAAAAGATTTCTATAAAAGAATTGCAAATGAAATGAAAGAAATTTTCTATGAAAACAAAAAATTAAAAGGAATTTTAATTGGGGGGCCTATACCTACTAAAGATGAATTTATTGATGATGAGTATTTAGCAACCCAACTCAGAGAAAAAATTATTGGAAGAGTTGATATTGGTGGAAGCGATGAATCTGGATTAAAGGAACTTGTTGAAAAATCACAGGATATTTTAGCTTCACAGGAAATAGTTAAAGAAAAAAAGCTTTTAGAGAGGTTTTTTGAAACTCTTGGAGAAAAACCAGATATGGTTTATTATAAAGAGGAGGATGTTAGGAAAGCCCTGAAATACGGGGCAGTTGATGCTCTTTTTATTTCTCAGGATTATGATAAAACTTTGGCTAAAGAATTTAAGAAAATTGCAGAAGATATGGGAACAACTGTTGAGATGATTTCAAATGAAACAGAAGAAGGTCAGCAGTTTAAACAGCTTTCTGGAATTGGGGCTTTGTTGAGATTTAAAGTGTAAATCTTCAAAACATTTAAAATCTATTCTTTATTTTCCTAACTTATGGTAAGCAGTCAGACTATTGATGAAATTGATAATGCAAAAGAAGTGGAAAATTTAAAAATTCTTGAAGCAGTATTTTTTGTTTCAGGAAGATTTCTTAATATGTCGGATTTGATTTCATTAAGTGATTTAAATCCAATAATAATCAGGGATTTAATTGAAAAACTTAAAGAGAAATATGATAAAGAAAATTCTGCTCTGGAAATTGTTTCTAAGGGCGAACATGGAAGTGAGATGTGGAAAATGGATGTCAAGCAGGAATATTCAGGAATTATAAATAAACTTGCAACAGGAAGCGCAGAATTTTCAAGAGCAGAGCAGGAAACTTTGGCAATTATTGCATACAAACAGCCAATTAAGCAGTCGGTTATAATAAAAATTCGTGGCAATAAGGCATATGACCATGTAAAGAAATTTTCTGATTTGGGATTAATTAAAAAAAAGAAAACAGGACACACTCATGAATTAAGTTTAAGTGATGATTTTTATGATTATTTTAATGTTGCTGAGAGTGATGCAAAAGGAGGAAATGTTTTGAAGCAAACTCCAGAGAATTTATCTGAATTATCTGAGGAAATAGATAAAGCAGAGAGAGAAATTGAAGCTGAAGAATCGGTAGAAGAGAATTCTGAAGAAGTTAATGCCTAAAGATTTATCACAAATATCTTTAAAAAACAAATAATTATTCTATTCATATGGAATTTATAACATGGGTGTATTTGATATATTCATTTATCGCATTTTATTTTTTGTTTATGTTTATATTAATTTATATTCAAAACAGAAGGGAAATTTTTTACTGTCCTCCTATAACTAAAAATTATTCTTTATCAATGGTTATTCCGTGTTATAATGAAGAAAAGAGTATTGCCGGAACAATGGATAAACTTCTTGAACAGGATTATCCTAATTTGAAAAAGATAATTGTTGTTGATGACTGCTCAACTGATGATTCATATAAAATTATTAAGGAATATGCCAAGAAACATTCTAAAATCTTAGCAGTCAGAACACCAAAAAACACTGGAAATGCTGCTGGAGCAAAGAATTATGGTGTAAAATTTGCCAACACAACTTTGATTGGATTTACTGATGCTGATTCTTATCCTGAACAAGGGGCAATAAAAAAAATGATTGGTTTTTTTGATAACCCTAAGGTGGGGGCTGTAACTTCTACTGTTTTGGTTTATAATAGAAATAAATTTATTGAAAAATTACAGGCTGTTGAATATAAAGTTATAAAATTTTCAAGAAAACTTTTGGAGTTTATAGATTCAATTTATGTAACTCCGGGTCCTCTGGCAGTTTACAGAAAAAAGGCTTTTGATGATGTCAGAGGTTTTGATGAGAAGAATTTAACTGAAGATATTGAAATCACATGGCATTTGCAGTTTAAAGGATATTTAGTTAAAATGGCTGTTCCTGCAAGAGTTTATTCAATTGCTCCTTCAAAATTTAAGGGATGGGTTAAGCAGAGGAACAGATGGAATATTGGAGGATTGCAGACTATTTTAAAATACAAAAAAACTTTTTTAAGAAAAGGAATGCTTGGAAATTTTATTTTGCCTTTTTTTGTTTTTTCATGGGTTATTGGTTTGTTTGGATTGGGAATTTTTATTTACAGAAATACTCAGAGAATTGTTTTAAAGTATCTTTCAACAACTTATTCAGTACAGGCACATACAGCAATTTTCAGGTTTAGTGATATTACCTTAACTCCAAATGTTTTGGTTTTTATGGGATTAGGTGTTTTCTTTTTAAGTTTATTTTTTACAATTGTTGCATTGGTTAATGTTAGGGAAAAACATTATAAACATCAAAGCGTATTTACAATTGCATTTTATATGTTATTTTATTTATTGATGTATCCAATACTTTTAATAATATCGGGATATAAATTTATTAGAGGAAAAACAAAATGGTAGAAAAGGTTCTTGCAAATAAAAAGAGAGTTTTCTGGGAAGCTCTTTTTTTAACTATTGTTGTATTTTTATTTGGAATGCTGATTGGTGTTGCTTTTGAATCAAATAAAATTGATGAGATAAATGATTATTATATTCAATCCGAAACTTCAATAATGGATGCTTTTGCACTGAATTCTTTTGCAGATTTAAATTATGAGAGTTGTGAAGCATTAGTCAGTGCAAATCTTGATTTTGCAAATAATGTTTATGAAGAGGCACTTATTTTAGAAAGGTATGAAAATGCCGGAAAAATTACAGAGGGAATGGAGATTATGCATAAAAAGTATGATGTTTTAAGAACATTTCTTTGGGTGAATACAATTAAGACTGCTGAAAGATGCGGCAGAGAATATGATACTGTTGTTTATCTTTATGAAAGCGAAACAGAGGATTTGACTAAAAAAGCAACTCAAAATGTCTGGTCAAAGATTTTAGAGGATTTAAAAGCAGAATATGGAGATAAAATAATTCTGATTCCTCTGGCTTCAGATAAAGAATTAGTTTCTTTGGATTCAATTCTTGAACAGTTTAACATTGAAAGCTATCCTGCAATTATAATTAATGAAGATTATATTATTACAGATTTGACTTCTGTGGATGATTTGAGGGGATATTTGGATAAGTAAACTTTATTCTAATAATTAATCAATATTCTGGAGAATACAAATCTTAAAAAAGAAAAATCAATTCATTTTTTTATGGCTGAATGCATAAAATGTGGTGTTAGTGATAAAAGAGCCCTTCTTTTTGATGTAATTTCAAGAAATGGAATTGTAAAAATTTGCAGAAAGTGCAATGAAGAGGAAAAGTTCCCTTTAATTAAACAGGTTTCTAAAGAACCTTTAATTGAAAAGAAAAAAGGAATTTATGAAAAATTAGCAAGATATGCTGGAATTGATGCAGAGAGGCATAAGAAAAAATTTGTTTTTGATGAAAGAGAAGATTTGCTGAAAAAACAGGAAACCTCATTAAAAGATATTGTTGACAGAAATTTTAAAAAAACAGTTCCTGAAAAAGCTGTTCCAAGAGAAGATATGGTTTATAATTTTCACTGGATAATTATGCGTGCCAGACGTTCAAAAAAGATTACTCAAAGCCAATTTGCACATGAAATTTCAGAACCTGAGCAGGCAATAAGAACAATTGAGCAGGGGATTTTACCAGAAAATCCAGAGAATTTGATTTTAAAAATAGAAAATTATCTTGGAATAAAAATCAGAAAGAAAATTCATTTGGATAGTTTGTCTCCAGATGATATAGATGTTTCCAAATCTCTGATAAAAAAGCAATTTCAGGAAAACAGAAATTTTGATTCTTTTACAACCAGAAATCTGACAATTCAGGATTTGAAAAATATGGAAAATGAAGAAACCGAAAAATTTTCTGAAAATAAAAGAGATTTTCCAGACCCTTTTGCAAAAGACAATGAAAAGCTCCTTAGAGAGGAGACTGATTTAACTGAAGAGGAAATTGAAAGAATTATCTATGGGAGATAATTTTATATTTATAAGTAAAATTTATTAAGATACTTTTTTTAAAATGTTTATGAAATTAGATGAAGAAATTATAAAGATTTTATTAAAAATTGCAAAGCGTGGAGAAGGAGCTCTTATTATTATTGGTAATGTGAAATATAAACCTCTTGTTGAGCAGAATGTCCCTTCTTTTAATATTATTAAAAATCCCAAACTTTTTGAAAGTCTGGCTTTGATGGATGGGGCGGTTATTCTTGATAAAAGGGGAAATATGGTTTCTTATGGAGTGAAAGTTGAATCTAAGAAGGTTTTGAGAAATTATGGTACAAGGCACAGCGCAGCTTTAAGTGCTTCTTTTATAAAGAACAATACTTCTTTTGTTTTATCAGAAGAAGACAGAAAAATAAGAGTTTTTAAAAAAGGCAAGATTGTAATGCAGATTGATACCCTTGAAAAAGGAATTGAAAAAAAGGTTTCTGAGATAAGCCATATTCTTGAGGGAATTGGTGTTGGAACTCTTGGGACAATTGGTGCAGGAATAATTGCAGGTTCTGTTGGATTTGCAGGAATTACTTTTATTCCAGGAGTTATTGTTTTTGGGGGGGCTTATTATCTGATTAAAAAACTTAAAGAAAGCAGCAAAAAGAAATAACCAAAATAACCGAATACTTTTTAAACTGATTTTATTCTAATTTATTATGGAATTAAAAATCATTAATGATGAAAAAAATATTCTGGAAATTGAATTAGCAAGTGTTACATTAGCAGAAATTTTAAGAGTTTATCTTAATAAAGATTTAAATGTTGGTTTCGCAGCCTGGAAAAGAGAGCACCCCACTCATGATCCTATTCTGAAAGTTGAAGGAAAAAATCCCAAAAAATCACTAAAAGACGCTGTTTCTGCAATAACAAAAGACCTCGATAAAATTCAAAAAGATTTTTCTGGTTTGAAGTAATTGTTGTTTTATTACAATAATCCTTATTAATTATTAAGAATTTCTTTTTTTATGTCAAATAAAATCTCTACAGGAAGTTTTGATTTGAATAAGTGGTTATATGGAGGGTATGAAAAAGATATTATAACTATGATTGCCGGAAGTCCTGGGAGCGGTAAGACTAATTTTGTGATTTTGGCAGCATGTAGTCAGGCTAAAAAAGGAAATAAAGTTATTTTTGTTGATACAGAGGGGGGATTTTCTACAGAGAGAATTAAACAGATTGTCGGGGATAATTATAAGGAAATTTTAGAGAATATTTTGTTGTTAGAACCTACTTCTTTTGAAGAACAGAAAAAATCTTTTGGCAAACTTCTTGATTCTGCAAAAGGAAAACATGTTCAGTTAATTGTTATTGATGGTATGGCTATGTTATACAGGTTAGAGTTAGGTGATGCAGTGAAATTAAAAGATGATGAAAAAATCAAAGAAGTGAACAGAGAAGTTGCAAGACAAATGAGGACTCTGGCAGAAATCTCCAGAAAAGAAAAAATTCCAATCATAATTACTAATCAGGTTTATTCTGAATTTGTTTCTTCTGAAGAATTTAAAAAAGAAAGTGAGAAAAAAACAAATATTGTCGGAGGGGATTTGTTTAAATATTGGAGCAAATGTATAATTGAACTGAAAAAAGATGGAAATAAAAGAAAAGCGATTTTGCTTAAGCATAGAAGTTTGCCTGAAAAAGAGATTGGATTTGTTATAAAAGATTTGGGTGTTTTTAGGAAAGGGTGGATGTAATATTATATTTAAAAGAACAGATTTCTTTTTAAATAATAAATTAAAGGTTTCTTTATGGATAAAAAAATTTACTCTTTGGATGAGATTTGTCAAGTTAATAATTATGTTTTATTGGATACCTGTGCCTTTGAAAATTATTTTGATAATCCTTTTTCAGAGAGCAAAAATCTTGAAGGAAAAACTAAAAATCAAATTTTATTAGAAGACAGATCTAAATGGTGGATAGAACAGATTAAAAAACACAGGGAAATACATGTTACGGAAAATGTTTTAAATGAGATTAGAAGAGGTTACACATATAATTATAAAAAAGCAATTAAAAAAAATAGGGGAAAATTATCAGGTAAATTAGTTAAATATCAAAGAGAAATACAGGGGAATAAAAGATTAAGGGTTAAAGCAGTTAATCTTTTGAAAAATGAAAAAAAGGTTTTAAATTTTAAAGAAGAATCCCCTTTTTCTTATGGTATCTCTTCTGAAGGTTTTGAAGATTTATATGAGATTATTGGAGAGACAGATTTTGATTTATTAATTTCTGCAAGAATTTTAAGAGATTCAGATAATCTGGTTGCAATTCTTTCAAAAGACCTTAAGATGTTTGATGCTTATAAAAGATTTCTTGAAAAAAATAAAGAAGAGTGTTTTGATTCTTACTTGCCCAGAGGAAAATTTTCTTTTCAGAAGTATTAAAACTCTCTGGTAGTATAATAAAAATATAAACTTCTTTTGATTTGTATAATTTACTAAAATGGGTGGAAAATTAAAATTTGAGAAAGTTGAGAAGAATGCCGATACAGGATTTAAAATAAGGGATTTAAGCAAGATTTCAAAATTTGATACAATTTCTCCTCCAAGTGTTTTTATTGGTTCTAAATTAAAATATCCTTTAGTTAATGTCGGAATATTAAGTCCTGTTTTTAGGGATGAGGATGCATGGGTTTATGATGATGCAAAATACTGGGCAGAGAGAAATTTTGGAATTAAAGAGGTTGTTAAGTTAAGAAATAGTCTACTTAATTCAAGATTTCAGACAAAAGTTCAGGATATAAGGTTAAATAAGAAATTTGTGGATATTGCTAAAGAAATTGCCCTTTCTTCAAAACAGGTTGATGTTGAAATCGAATTAAAAAATAGGGTTGTTGTGGGAAGAGATAAAGATAGGGTTTTAACACCTCATGGAATGAGAGCTCCTCTGAAAAAAGCAGAGATTACAGGGAATGTAAAAGTTGAAAAAAAAGTTGATAAAGTCATTAATGATGAATTAAGAGCTTCAGAGGGAATCCAGATTTTATATGAGAATGATATTAATGAATATTCTTTAAGCAAAATTTTAAGTGTTGGAGTTATGGGGCTTAAGAAGAATAAAAAATTGGTTCCTACCCGATGGAGTATTACTGCTACAGATGATAATATTGGGAAGTTTTTAATTAATAAAGTTAAAAATTATTCATGGATAGAAAATCATGAATTATTTTATGGAGAGTTTATGGGGAATCAGTATTTAATTTTGCTTTTTCCAAATGTCTGGAGTTATGAACTTATGGAACTTTATGTCCCTGGAAGTTCGTGGAATCCTTCTTCAGAAATGAAAGCATCCACTGATTATGAAAAATATGAAGGAAGAAAAAGTTATGCCTTTGATACTGCAGGAGGTTATTATGCCGCAAGATTGCCTATTTTGGAGTATTTGGAATCAATAAAAAAACAGGCAAGTGTTGTTGCATTTAGAATTGAAACTCCAAGCTATTGGGCTGCACTTGGAGTCTGGGTGGTAAGAGAAAGTGTCAGAAAAGCCCTTAAAAATAAAATGAAATTTAATTCCAGAGAGGAATTAATTGAGAGTGTTAAAAAAATCGGCAAAATAAAATATAATTATGACTTTTCAGATTTATTAAGAAGAAGTGTTTTGCTTCGTGAAAGGAA
>CAZWUT010000014.1:9030-10449 GCA_964636765.1 Candidatus Woesearchaeota archaeon
GGATGCTTGCCGACACAGTCGCTTCGCATAAAGAACAGAAAAATTTAAGAGAGTTTTTTAAAAAATAATAATGAATTAATTATTTTTTCTTTTTAGCTGTCTTTTTTGCTTTCTTCTTTTTTGCCATTTATTTCACCCCCTTAAATTAGATGAGAATACTAATTCTTAAAGTTTTTAAATTATTATCGTGCTTTTTTGAGGACGAATTTTTAAGAATTATTATATTAAAAAATAAAAAAATAAAACTTTTTAGAGATTAATTAAAAAATTAATTAATATCTTCTCCGCTGTCCGCCATCCCGGTTTCCACCGAAATTATTTCTTCCACCGTTTCTATCCCGGTTTCCACCGAAATTACTTCTGGGTCTTCGTGGCGCATCAGGGTCCATTGGTTTAGCTTCTGAAACTTTTAATTCACGACCTTCAACTTCTTTTCCATTGAATTCTGAGATTGCTTTTTTTGCAGATTCTTCATCTTCAATTGTAACAAAACCAAATCCTTTAGAACGTCCGCTGAATTTGTCTGAAATAAGTGTGATTTCCTGAGTTTCATAACCTGAGAAAAGATCTTTAAGTTTTGTTTCATCAACACTAAATGGTAAATTTCCTACGTATATCTTCATTTTATATCCTCCTTACATTTATATGAGCTTCTAGAAAGAATTAGTTCCCGAATTTCTTAATTTACTTGACATAGAAAAGCGAGTTTTTGGAGGGTTTTAAATGTTTGTATTTTTAGATTTAGTTATCTTTTCTATTTTCATCTCTTTTCTTCACCCATTCAGCATTTGTAGGGCATTTAGGATTCCAGCAGAATATCCAGGGTTTTTTTCCTTTACTTAAACGCATTAACATGGGATAGTTACATTCAGGACAAAGTTTTTCAGGAGAGGGTTTTTTTATTATTCCGTTTGGAGGCAATGAAAATGTATTTTCACATTTTGGATAAGCATCACATGCAATAAAAAATCTTTTTGTTTTTTTGGAATATGTTATTCCAAGATACCCTTTTTTGCATTTTGGGCATTCAATCAATCTGTTTTCTATTTTTTGCTGTTCTCTGAATTTTATGTTTGCATCAATTAATTCTGAACCAATTTTCTTTTCGTTTTTTTCAAAATCCTTAGAAATATCTGTGATTGTTTTTTTTGCCTTTTCAATAATTTCTGTTTCCTCTTTTTCCTGTTTTTCTTTTTGTTTCATTTTTTGAATTTTTTCCATTCCGTCTTCAAAACTTCTTGTTAATTTTTCGTCTATGATTATTGGAGAGTATTTTTCAAGAGTATTAATTAAAGAAATTCCCAGGGGAGTTGCTGTTACGCTTTGTCCTTCAATATATCCTCTATCATATAATGTATCTAAAATATTTGAACGGGTTGCTTTTGTTCCCAGATTCTTTTTCTCAAGTTCAGAAATTAT
>CAZWUT010000015.1:0-10120 GCA_964636765.1 Candidatus Woesearchaeota archaeon
TGCAGCCTGAATCGGAAAACCAAATTCAATTGCTTCAATAACTTTTTCTGCAATATATTCATTTTCAGGAGAACCTTCCAAATAAATTTCCTTACCGCGATTTGTTATTTCAACTCCAAGTTCTTTTTCAAGTTTTTTCCTTGATTTTACAATTCTAATGAATTTTTCTGAGATTATCTTTATCATATTTTTTAGAATAAAATTGGTGTTAAATAGTTTTTGTTATTTTAATCTTTTTAATTATTTAACCCAAATATCTGACTTTTCCAGGACGGGGTTCGAAGATTATCCCTTCCTCAAGAAGTTTTTTAATTTCCTGATTAATTATTTCAGGTGAAGTATCACGCAAATTCATTATTATTTTATCAACTTCAATACCTCCTTCGTCTTCAGCTTCTTTTATCTTGTTTAAAATTGTATCTTTTATTGCAGTAACCTGGGTTTTTTCAGTAATTGGAGAAGAGTTTTTTGTCTGTTCTTTTTCAAGTTCCATTTTTCTTATTAGAAGATATTTTGGATCCTGTTCTTTGATTATTTCAGGTTGCAGATAAGTTTCATTATTCCAGTGCCTTAAGACACCTATTATCAGGACTGTCTGGCCCTGTGAAACTTCTTTGAATTTTTCTGTGTCATCACCAAATATTTTTAAATTGATTTGCCCGGAACCATCATCTAATTTAAGAAATATGTATTTTTTTTCACCCTGTGCTTCATATTTGTCAACAATATTTCCTATAATGTTTACACGGACAATTTTTTTATTTCCTAATTCCAAAAAAGAAAATCTTTCTTCATCCATCATTGGTTTTCCAATAAGTATATCTCCTATTCTTAATTTGTATGCAATGTTTCTTTTGAATTGTTCATCTGCCATTTTAACAAAAATTTAAAGAGGTTTATAAAAATTTGTGTGGTTTTTGAAATAAGATTTATAAAATAGATTTTAATTAAATGAATCTGTGTGAAACTTGTGTTAGTTGTGATGGATTCCCAGAAGCAGATTTTGATTATCTTGGAAGTTTCATAAATATAAATTTAAAACCCTGAACTAAAACAATCCAATATATCCCCTCTTTGGCCGATAAATTTCACCGCTTCTGATTAATTTTTCAATTGAATCTTCAATTTCCTCTTTTGTCATTCTGTCTTCAAGTTCCCTTTCTATTTCTTCTCTTGGAATTTCTTTGCCCATCTTTGAAGACAAAGCAAGGATAGCCTCTTTTACAGTTAAAATTTTATTTCTTTGAGAAGATGAATATTTTCCAGAAATTTTGTCAATATCAAAAGTTTTTGATTCATAATCATAACCAACCTGCATTAAATAATATTTCATTATTTCAATAGCATCTTCAGCATCTTTTTTTTCAACTATTTCACTAAGTCTTAATTTTGCTCTTGCTTCAGACATTCTGACTAAAGCCTGCAGTTGTCTTGCAGAAATGGGGATTGGTCTCATTGCACTGTCAGAACTTATTGGTTTGTTTCTTAATTCAACATAAAATTTCTTCAGTTCTTCAACTGCTTCTTTTGTTAATTTTGGCTTGATTCTTTGTTTTGCATAAGCAACATATTTCCTGAATAATTGTGCGTCAATAAGTGCGTCATGAACTCCTTCCTGATGTTCGCTTAAAACATGTGAAGCAATTTTTTCATCTTTTGATCTGTTTGGAATATCTCTTAATGTGAAGATTATGTCAAAACGATTTATCAAAGTAGGGGGCAGGTCAATTTGCTGAGCAATTGACTGATAAGGGTCAAATCTCCCGAATTTTGGATTTGCTGCAGCAAGAACAGATGTTTGAGCTTTTAAACTTGCCTGAACATTAGCTTTTGAGATTGTAACTGATTGCTGTTCCATTGCTTCGTGCATAGCACTCCTGTCCTGAGGATCCATTTTTTCTAATTCATCAATGCAAACTAATCCTTTATTTGCCAAAACCATTGCACCTGCTTCCAAAGACCATCCTTTAAGATATTCATCCCGAACAACAGTTGCAGTTAAACCTGCTCCTGAAGCTGATTTTCCAACAACATAACGCCCTTTTGGAGATATATTTGCCATAAATACAAGAGTTACTGATTTAGCCACACCTGGATCACCTATTAATAAGATATGGATGTCTCCTCTCATTTTTGAACCATCAATCATTTCTTTTTTTACCCCTCCAAATAATTGCAATACTAAAGATTTTTTTATTTCTTCATAACCCCAAACACTTGGACTTATACTTTTTGCAAGAGTTTCAAAGACGTGGGGGTCTTCTGCAATTTCACGGATTTGCCTTTCATCTTCTTCTGATATATCCAATTCCTCAAAAGTTTCTTCCAGAGGAATTATATTATTTACTTCAATAGCTAATTCAAATCTTGTAGATAAGCCTCCTGTTGAAAGTGGAACCGGAACTTCTTTTAAAACACCCATTACTCTTATTTTTGCACCAGGGGTTGTTTTTTCTTCCATTCTGGGTTCAACCAAATCTTCTTTAACAAAAACATTAATCCTTTTGGGCTGTTCCCCTCCTGTTAATGATTCCGGGGATTCTTCAATAATTAATCTTTGAGTATCCACCATTTCTTTGGAAACTAATCTAAATCCCCCTCTTCTTCCACATGAACATCTTGAAGGTTCTCTGAATTTCTTTTCAATTTGCAGAACAGAAATAATTGTCCCGCAACTCGGGCATTCAAATTTTGCATTAACAACCTGAGGCCTTACATCTGAAGCCTGTCTTATAATTCCTTCAACAACTATTAATTCATTAAGATGCCTTGAACGAATATTTCTTATTTTTATCTGGTGTGCTTCTGGAATGTTTTTTAATCTTACACGGACATTTTTTACCAAACCAAGTTCTTCAACTGCACGTTCTAAAATCATCAGTGTATCATCAGGATTTATAATGATTTCGTCTGAAAGTATATTTGAGAATTCTGTTAATTTCATGAAGTCCAAAAAAACCACATTTGTATTTTTTCTAATAGATTCTCCTAAATCTTCTTTATTAAAATTAAAGAAATTTTTTGCTTCAAGAAGCAATTCATCGGTCCTTTTAATATTGTTGTCTTCTTTTGGAGTTTCAATTACTTCATCTTCCATTTAAAAAGACCTCCCTTTTTGGATGTATGAAAATATTGCATTTTTCATTTGATTCATTCCCTTTTATATAAATTTTAAATAAGTGGCTTTTTTATAGATTTATGTGGCTTTTTGCTATTTTTAGAATATAGTCTTTGGAAAAACAACCTTATGGATTACATCCTTCATAAGTTTCCCATATTTGATATTGGTCATTAGGCTGGATTGCTGTGGATGTTGTAACAAATCTTATGTAACTTAGATTATAAACTTCCGGAACTACTGGTGTTATAAATTCTCTTATTTGAAGACATCTGTCTTCAAGCCCTGTTGTGAATTTAACATAATAATTTGTATATGATACACCATTTTTTGGTAAATCAGGGCTATCAAAATACATTCCGATATCTATTGGCCATATAGAATAGACTGAACCTGAGTTTAACATTTCTTCAACTATGCAGAAACCTGATTCACAAAATTCTCCTGCTGTTTCATTGCATGTTCCACAACTTGTCCCGCAACCATTTGGAACAGGTCCGCATTCATATCCGAAAATATCACAATCTGGTGTGCATGCTTCACACATTCCAGTTGTTATATTACAATAATCTCCTATTAATTCATTACAACCTGGAGGGCAAGTCGCTTCTGGTCCTCCACACCCATTTGGAACAAGACCACACTCTCTGGTTCCGCAGTCTGGTTCACATGTAACTACACAGATTCCCAATTCACAATGGTAACCCTGTTCACATTCACCGCAGTCAAATCCGCAAACTGGAGAAGGTCCGCAATCAAATAATCCACAATCCTGTTCAGGACTTAATTCTCCATAGCATATTCCTTCACACCCATCTGAAAAACTGTTTCCTTCACAAATATTTTCTGTGCCAGAACAATTACCTATGCAGGGTTCTGTTCCGCATGTACCTTCTGTGCAGAAATAACCTGCTCCATATAAGGTTTCACAATCTCCACAGAATCCTTCACATCCATCATAACCACATTCCTTTCCAGCACAATCAGTAATGCATTCTTCTTCTTCTCCTCCTTCGTCTCCGCCAGTTTCAGAAAAGGACATGTAATAAATATCCACTATGCTTCCAGTAAGAATTTTTCCCTCACTTGTCATATACATAGGAGCTATTGAAACTCTTACAACTGTTCCATTATAATCTAAGATAAATGTTTTTCTTTCCAGTTGTTCAAGTGTTGCATCAGGTTTGACAAATGTGTATGTATTTTCTCCATCATATACTAAAAAAGTTATTCCTGCAAGCTCACCTTCACCAGGATTTCTTTTTACTCTTACATTCAATGTTGAAGGTGTTTGACGGACATTTTCAATTTCCAAATCAATTGTAAATTGTGAGAATGATATATCCCCTGTGCCTCTTTGAATAATATTTCTTACTACAACCCATATAATTCCAACTGCAACCAAGACAATTAAGATTATTATAAGTGTCGCTATGACTGTTGACAAACCTCTTTTGTTCATAAATTAATATAGAAATTTGGGTTAATAAAAGTTTGGAGTTTTAAAATTCTTCACTCTCACTTTCCAGATAATTGTTTCTTTTTAACCATTCTATTTGATTAGAAGGGTATTTGAATAAAACATCTCCTTTTGTGTTATCTAATTCCCAGGGTTCAATTATTATTGTATCCTGAGGGCGCAACCATAATTTTCTTTTTAATCTTCCAGGAACTCTGCATATCCGTGATTTTCCATCAAGGCAGTTAACACGCATTTTATTTCCGCCAAGCCTTTCTTCAATTATTCCAATAACTTCTTTTCCACGGGGAAGTTTTGCTCTTGTTATTTTGGGAGCATCCTGAGGATTAGTATTTTTATTATATTTATTGTATGCCATGTTAAAAGAAACTTTGAGAGGTTTATAAAATTATTCTAAATAAGCACAAGTGCAAAGCAAAAAATCAAAGATTCTTAGCTCACACTTTTAAATAAGAACTAGTGCAAAAGGAAGATTATCTATTTTTCCAATACTCTCTTCTGAGATAATTCCTGCTTCAATCGCAGTCTTGATTGATTTTTCTCCGACAATATTAAATGTAGCATCTTCTTTTGCCATATTTTGCAATATTTCAAGAGCTTTTTCTTTGGAAACTTCTTTTCCTTTATAGAATGATTCTTTGATATCTAATTGAAATTTTTCCTCTTCAAATTTTTTTCCCAGAATTTCTTTGTCACAAATAGCAACAACATCCCTATAACTTCTAATTACATTTACAAACATTTTAAAATAAAAAATTAAATAAAAATTTAATTACTTTTGAATTCCACCCATTCTACAGACAGTTGTTCCGCAGTCAGGGCATTTCCCTTTAGCAATCTTTGTACCTTTCTTTGTTTTAGATTCCACAGGGTTTTGGATTTCAACTTTTTTCTTACACTTAACACAATATCCTTGAGTCGCCATTTTATCCTCCAAATTTAATTGAAATTTTTTTGAATTTCTTAATTCTTTTAAGAAATAATGTTTTATAAACGTTTAGATAGGGGAATCTTTTGGGATTTAAGTGATTTTTTATAATTTTTAGACTTAAACTTTGTTTCTTACAGGGTGTTTAGCTCCACATGCTAAACAGTGTATAAAAGTTACTCTGTTTGATGTTTCTTTTATTAGTTCAGTATCGGGTTTCCCACATTCTTTGCATAATACAAATTCTTTTACATAATTTTCAATTTTTGGGTTTATTTTAGAGCTTGAAATTTTGTTATTGAGGATTAATCTGTCTCCCTTAAAGTTTCCGGAAGTTGCCAGTTCTTTTAATAAAAATTTAAGAAAATGTTCTGGTTCTCTTCTTATGTGGGATGCTATCTGAAAAAAGTTTGTTATAATTGTTTTTTTACCTTCAAAATGCCCTTCTATTTTTGGAATTTCAAATCTTTCTCCGTTAGTATCAATTTGCTTTACTTTTGAATATGCTTCATTTAATAATTTTTCATAATCTTCCATCAAATAATTTGAATGAAATAGTTTATAAATGTTTTATGTTTTATTAGAATATGAATTTGAAAAACATTGTTCTTGGGATTGCAATAATAATTCTGACTATTTTTGTTACTTGGTATGGGATTAGTATGTTTTATCCAAGTGTTGAATATACTGATTTTTGCAGTGATGCAATAATACAAGAGATTAATGGTGAAGCAGAATGTATTGAGGTTGGGGGTAAATGGAGTGTTTATGAAGAAGAAATCAAATGCATTAGTTTTCCTTGTCCACAGGGTTGGTGTGATAGAGATTATTATTGCAGACAAGAGTATGATTCTGCTAAAGAAGAACGTGCTAAAAAGGTGTTTTTTATTACAATTCCTTTGGGAATCTTTGTAATTATTCTTGGTTCTTTATTATTTGGTCTTGAATCTGTGGGTGTTGGATTAATGGGCGGAGGAATTGGAACTTTTATTTATGGTGCTGGAGGATATTGGGAATATGGAGATAATTGGTTTAGATTTTTAATATCCTTGCTTGGATTATTAGCTGTTATTTATCTTGCTTATTGGTTTGAGAGAAAATTCAAGAAAAAAAAGAAAAATTAGAGAGGAATTGATTCTCTTTAGAAATATTTATAAATCTTCTTTTGCTGTATGAAGTATAAAAATGGTGAAAATAACTTTTTATTGGAGGCTTTCTTATTTGTTGATTTTTTTAGCAGCAGTTTTAATGATTAGTGCAGGAGTTTACGCCTGGAATACAACTAATCCCTGGGTTTTTGGACATGATATTAATGAGCTTGTTCCTCCTTCCTGTTCTGGAGATGGTTATATAAATTATAAAAGTGGTACTTGGACTTGTAAAAACATGGCTTTAGAAGGAGCTCCAACACCACCTGTTTGTACTGGAACAAACAGGGTTTTGCAATGGACAGGAAGTTCTTGGTATTGCAGGACTTTACCTTCATAAGTTACAAATAAAATGAAAAATTTTAATATAAAAAACAAGAAAAAAAGAAAGAGTTTTTTTAGTTTAAACACATTTTTAATTTTTAGTGTTTTTATCTTGTTATTATCTATTGGAGTTTATGCTGTTCCTTCAGTTGTTGGACATACACTTGGAGAGATTACTCCCCCTTCATATTGCGGGAGTTATAATGATGGTTATTTAATGTATTATAGCGGAGGATGGCGTTGTGGAAATGCTCCTTCATCTGATAAAATTCCAATAATAACTTCTTGTTCAGTAGGATATGGACTTCAGTGGACAGGAAGTGTCTGGCAATGTATTGGCATAGATTGTCCTGACTGTGGTGCAGAAACCTGTGAATGGTCAGGATGGGAAGATGTTTGTGATTGTTATTTATTATATAATCCCGGTACTTGCGGGGGAGAAGTTGCTATTCCTATGACACAAAGATATTGTAGTGGTGGACTTATTACTAACTCAAGAATTGTTTATTGTTGCCCGTCTGTAGGTGGAACTTGTGTATTTACGTGATAAATTGAAAAAGAAAATGATAAAAAATAAAATATTCAGAAAAAGGAAAGTTGAATTTAATATTTCAAATAAATTATTTTATACTATAATTACTTTAATTATAATTTCTCTTTTAGGCGTTGGTGTTTATGCTTCTTATGGACAGGGAACCCATTCAATAAGTGATATGCAGCCTCCTCAATATTGCGGAGGATATGGATATGATGATGGTTGGTTAATGTACTATAGCGGAGGATGGCATTGCGGAAATGCTCCTTCATCAGGCATCTCAACACCTCCTGTATGTTATGGAACAAATAATTATTTGAGATGGACTGGCTCTGCTTGGGAATGCAGAAACACTGGTTGTGAAATTTGTTGAGATTATATTTTACAATAATTTTTAAAAACCCTTTTTTATTTTAATTAAAATGGCTGAAGATAATATAAATGAAGGAATTGCCCAAGTTGAATTTTCTGAATGGATAAAATTAGATTTGAGGGTGGCAGAGGTGATTTCTGTTGAAGATATTGAAAATGCAGATAAATTGTATAAAATTGAGATTGATGTTGGTGAGGAGATTGGCAAGAGAACAATATGTGCAGGGCTTAAGGAATATTATTCCAAGGAAGATTTGCAGGGCAAAAAAATAATTTATTTTTCTAATTTAAAACCAAGAATGATAAGGGAAATTGAAAGTCAGGGGATGCTTTTAGCTGCTGTAATTTCTGAGACTGAAGACAGGAAAGTTGTTTTAATTACTCCAGAAAAAGACATTGATAATGGAGCAAGGGTTGGATAGGTTTTTGGATATAAATTTTTATAAAGGTTGTTTTTTAAGGCTTATTATAGGAGAGAAAGATGTCCTTAACTGACCAAGCCGAATTAAAAGAAGTGCGTAAGACACTGTCCATTACAAAGTATAATCCAAGATTTGCAGGAGATGGTAAAGATTGTAATCGTATAACCGGACATTGTTCAAACACAGATTCGTGTTCAGATTGTATTTTATATCAATCTATAATGAAAATTAGAGAAGAAAAAGATTCTTTTGGTGGAAAGTGTTAATTGTGAAAAAAGATTTTTTATCTTAAGCTATTAAACCCAATTTCTTAAGAACTCTTATAATTGTTTTTTCTCTGTCTGTATTAGAATCATATTCAATTCCTATGAGTTGGGCAGCGATTTCTTTATATGCTCGTGCAGGAAGAGATTTTGGATGTGTATGAATAATTGCGTCTTTGAGGTTTTGTGATTCTCTTATTGTAATGTCTTCAGGAATCATTCCAATTACCGGGTTTTCTAACATGTCTTTTACTGCATCAGGATGCATTTCAATTTTATCTTTACGAACACGTGTCATAATTATGCCTTTTATCGGGGTGTTCATTTTTTCTGCAATTTTTATTGTTTTTAAAGCATCAGTTATTGCAGGCATTTCAGGATTTGTAACAATAATTAATTCATCTGCCAGGTGGATGGCTGAAATAGCCTCTTTTCCTAGTCCTGCAGCACTGTCAACAATAATATATTCAGAAAGTTTTTTGAAATCTTTTTTGAAATCTTTTAGTCTTTCTGATTTGAGGTTTTTTAATTCATTTATTGATAAAGAAGAGGGCATAATTTTCATTCCAGATTTATGTTCATAAACTGCTTCATATGGTTCTGCTTTATTTAACAGGACATGGTTTAAATTTACTGGAACCTCTGGAGAATTTAAATGAAGACCTACATTTGGGGTTGATAAATTGGCGTCAATAACCAAAACATCTTTTCCAAAGTGATTTATTGCTGCTCCCAAATTTATAGCAGTGGTGGTTTTTCCAACACCCCCTTTTCCTGAAATAATAACAATTATTTTTGACATTTTAGTTCAATAAGAATTTAATATCTTATGATGATAGAAATTGTTTTACAGTACTTATAAATTTTTCTAAGAGTTCTGCGTAAATTTTTAATTGTTCAAGGTTGACATTTATTTCTTTGCCCTGATAAGAAATTTTTAAATTAACATTTTTTCTGAATTCACCAATTCTTTCAGTTCTTAAATCTTCTAATTTTCTCAGCATTTCATATAATTCTATAACTTCAAGAAATTCTTTTTCTTTTTGGAATAGTTTTTTTATTTGATCAATTTTTCCAAGAGGATTTGTTGAAATTGATGAAATTTTTTTCTTTTTTTTAGCAATTTTTAGGATTTCTTCTATGCTGGTTTCAATCATTTTTTTCCATCTTAATAAAAGATTTTTAATTACATCACATGTTTTTGTGTATTTTAAACTAACATAAAGTAAATGGTCAGCACTTATTTTTTCCTGTATTATCTCTTCCATTCTGATTAATTGGTAAAATTTTATACCACTCTCTTCTTGTAAGGCTTTTTATTTACTCAAAGAAGTATGAGTTACTAATAAAACAGGGTATTTATACTTTTCTTATTTTGCTATTTTTGATTTTATTTGTAATAACAGGCTTTTTCCAAGCAGAACATATTCTTTTGTTTTTTCAATAGTGATTATTATTGGTTGGTGATTATTTTCAGTAAGGATAACTATTTTTTCATCTTTGATAAATTCCATTGTGATTTTTTTATGA
>CAZWUT010000016.1:0-9563 GCA_964636765.1 Candidatus Woesearchaeota archaeon
TGGTTAATAGCCTCCTGAATCAGGCATTGGAAAGCCCTGGTAGCTCAGTTGGTTAAACTCAAGAAACTTGGTTAATAGCCTCCTGAATCAGGCATTGGAAAGCCCTGGTAGCTCAGTTGGTTAGAGCGAACGGCTGTTACGACAAAATACTTGTATTTTGAAGTTGACGAAAATCTCTGATTTTCAGTCATAGAAACCGTTAGGTCGTAGGTTCAAGTCCTACCCGGGGCGTTCAATTTATCTAGGACTCAAGATTTCCTTTCTAATCTTAGACTTTAAGTTTGCAATAATCTTTATTGATTCTTTTTTAGCTTTTTCATATTTTTTTTGAGAATCTTCATAATTATTGTCATCCCCAATTCTCCTATAAATTTCTTCTTTACTAAAACCATTTTTTTCTAAACATTTAGTAACTGCTCCAATCTGCAATTTGTCCACTTGATTAATTTTAGGTTTTCTAAAATCAGGAGAATAAACTTCTGTTACAACCCCATAAATTATTGGAATAACCCCTTCTTTTTTTGCATAAAATTCAGATAATCTTGCTTTAGCATAATTTATTTTTGTATGAAAAGCTTCCTTTAACCAAGAAGGAACTTTAATAATAAAAACTTCTAAGACATTTTTTCTAATTACATAACCCTTGCTCCTAAATTCTTTTCCAATAGGGGCTCCTTTTTTTATTTCTCCATTAATTTGTCTTATTTCTTTATTTTTCCAATTCTCAAGAAAAGTAATTGCATATGTCCTAGCAATGTTTTTAGAATCAGATAAAAGCGATTCTCTAATTTTAGAAGTATGTTTTAAAATTTCTGCATGAATTTTACCATATTTCTCTTCAAGAACATCAGTATGGAGTTTTTCTGTTAATGGAAAATGTTGCATATTATATCTAGAAAAAAATTAATTATAAATGTTTTGACAACCCAAACTTTTTAACCCAATTATCCTAAATATTTATATGAAAAAACAAAAAAAACAAAAAGTCCTATTAGCAATGTCAGGAGGAGTGGATTCAAGTGTTGCAGCTTTGCTCTTAAAAAAACAGGGTTATGAAGTTATTTGTGCTTTTATGAAAAACTGGTCAGACACAAAAGACCCTTTAACAGGAAGATGTGCCTGGCGAGGGGAAAGAAAATTTGCAATAAAAATTGCTTCTAAATTGAATTTGCCTTTAATTACACTTGACTTTGAAAAACAGTATAAAAAAGAGGTTATACAAAAAATGTTTGAAAAATACAAAAAAGGGGTAACTCCAAACCCGGATATTGACTGCAATCAAAAAATAAAATTTCCTCTGCTTATAAAATCTGCAAAAAAAATGAAAATAAATTTAATTGCAACAGGACATTATGTTCGTGTTAACAAAAACACAAAAACACAAAAATACGAATTATTTAGAGGCATAGATGAATCCAAAGACCAGTCATATTTTCTTTACAGAACAAAACAATCTGAATTAAAACATTGTTTATTTCCAATCGGCGATTATACAAAAATAGAAATAAGGGAAATTGCTAAAAAAAACCACTTCCCAAATTACAATAAAAAAGGAACAGTTGGAATTTGTTTTATAGGAAATGTAAATTTCAAGGAATTCTTAAGAAAAAAAATCCCAAAAAAATCAGGAAAAATTCTTGACCCAAAAGGAAAGGTAATTGGGAAACATGATGGAATATTTTACTATACTATTGGTGAAAGATTGGGTCCAAGATATGGCTTTGAAGTAGAAAGAAAAACCGACAATTCAAAAAAACAAAATGAAAAACTTCAGAGATGGTATGTCGCAGGGAAAATTCCAAAAAAAAACATATTAATTGCTGCTCCAAAAGACCACCCTCTGAATTTCAGAAAAGAAATAATCCTAAAAAATCTTCATTTAATTTCACATAAAAAATCTGAATTTTTAAAGAACCCTCCAAAAAAAGTTTTTTCAAGAATAAGGCATGTAGGAGAACTTCTTCCAAGCAGAATTGAATATAATAAAAAAACTAAAAAACTAAAAATAATTTTAAAAGAACCAATAACAGGAATTTCAGAAGGTCAGGCAATTGTATTGTATAAAAAAGAAAAATGCATTGGGGGCGGAGAAATTAGTTTTTAAGAAGAATTCTTTAATGTGAAAACCATCCACTTTTTATCATAAGGGTCTGAAATCTCATAATAATTAATAATTTCAAATCCAGACTGCTCCAAAATCTTTTCCAATTCATTTTTAGTCCAAAACTTCCTAAATCTCTTATGGTCCCCTGAATAATCTTTTTTTACAAACCATCCTTCTCTACTCTCCTCACATAAACTTGTTGTAATATGAGCAACTCCATTTTTATTTAGTAAAGATTTTATTTTCTTAATTACCTCAATAGCTTCTTCTTTAGGAAATAAATGGATAAATGCCTGTGCAAAAATTGCATCAAATTTCTTATCAAACTTTACTTTCATAAAATCTCCTACAACAAATTCTGCATCAGGGTTTCTCTCCTTGGCAAACTTGACCATTTCATTTGAAATTTCCAACCCCATTACAGAAAAACCCTTTTCCAAAAAAATAGAAGTATCTAATCCAACAGCACAACCAAGGTCTAGAACTCTTTTTCCCATTGTAAGATATTTAATAAAATTATCTATAACTCCTTCATTGAATTTTCTTCTGACATCCACTTTAAGTTCATATTGTGAAGCTAAAGCATCATAAGTTTTTTTATTGAATTCTGAAATTTTTTCCATAATAATAAATATTTAAATCATTTAATAAAGATTTGCAAAAAATATTATCTTAATCCATTAATTAAATATGCGTTCTCTTGGATAAAATAGCATGTTTCAATTTCAAAGCCATTGTTTTATGAGGAAAATGCTTTCTCAGAATATCCAAATTATAATTAATCCATTCCATTCTTTTTTTATTGCTTTTAATTAAACTTAAAGTTTCATTTATCTTTTTATCACTTAATTCAAATTCTTTAAAGGAAATTGTTTTGAATTTATATTTTGCTATGTCTTTTTTATAAACAGGGTAAGTATAAACCACAGGTATAACTCCTGAAGCCAAAACTTCCAGTAAATTATTTCCAAAACCTTCTGTATCACTAAAATAAGTTGAAATAGCTCCTAACTTTGCAAAAATTTTAGGATATTCTTCAAAAACCAGACCCGTCTTATCATAAAAATCCTCTGCAAAAACCAAAAAGAAATCTTTAATATTGTATTTTTTTCTTAATTGTTTATTTAATTTAATTAGCATTTCTTTGGTTCCATCAGGATATGAATGTCCGGAAACCAAAAAATAAATTGCTTTAGACATCCCTCTTTTTTTCATCTCAGATAAAATCTTATAGGAATATTCCAATGCAAAATCAATTCTTTTTCTTTGCACAACCCTTGTATGCTGCAAGATAAAAAAAGTATCCTTCAAAGAAATTTTATGTTTTTTTAAAAGCTCTTTAATTTTAAAATCTTTAATAAACTCTTCAACTTTATGCTCAAATCTTCTTGACTGCAAATCCCTAAAGCTGTTTATAAAAGTATCAGTAGTATTGTAAATAATATCGTGGTTATATTTAATTGAACTAAAAAGACCTTTATTTCTCAAATTAAGTTTCTTAAAATATCTTTTTGCATTTTGAAACTGCGAACTATTTATGAAAAGGATATATTCCACAAAATTTCCAGGAACCCCCTCCAAAAGATAATTTTCAACATCTCTCGGAGGATTCAAATAATTCTTTCTTTCTAAATGAGAATCATGCCACCACAAAATGTATTTAGGGGTTTTTTTTCCAGAAGTTATAGAATCTCTGTAATATCTGCTAAGAGCAACAGCAAATATAAAATTAACAGGATGTGAGGTATTATGGGCAATTAAAATATCAAGATTATTTTTGCTTATCCATTTCTCAATAACCTTTTTTGCATCATAAATTGCTCTTTCAATTTTTTCACTGCTTCCCCCTCCATAACCTGAATTATAATTCTCAAGCATCATCAGATTAATAGGATATTTATCCCACAAAAGTTCACTTTGTGTAATCCTTCTTGATTTTATCTTTGAATTTCCAGTAAGATAAAATATTTTTCTTCTTGGGACTTTTAATTTTTTATGCAAAACCTCTTCAACCTGTTTCATCACAATAGAAACCCCGTCAGAATCCCCGACTCTTGAATGAATCATTCCGTAATTCAAATTAAAAAGGTTTTTTTCAAAATAATTCCTCTTTAATTTTCTTAGTGCTTTTCCTAAATTCCTCTTCATTATGTTAAAAAATTTACAATGATATAAAAACTTTTGTAAAAAACAAAAAGAAGAATAATTTTTAAACTTTGTTTTACTTAATTATTTAATGATAGATAAAATAATTCAATCAAGAAAATCAGTAAAAAAATTCAATTCAAATAAACCTGATTGGAGAAACATCATAGAATGTATTGACGCAATGCGTTTTGCGCCAATGGCTGGAAATAATTTTTCTTTAAAATTTATACTTGTTGATGACAAAGAAAAAATAATCAAAATAGCTCATGCTTCTGAGCAAAAATTCATAGAAGATGTGCAATACATAGTTGTTGTCTGCACAGACCCTGGAAGAACAAAAATAGCTTTTGAGGACCGTGCTGAACTATATTTAAGACAACAGGCAGGAGCAGCAATTGAAAACTTTTTATTAAAAATAACTGAAATTGGTTTGTCAACCTGTTGGATCGGACATTTTCAGGAAGAAAGAATAAAAGAATGTTTAAGAATCCCTGAAAATATCAGAGTAGAAGCATTATTTCCAATAGGATATGAATTTAAAAAAACCCCTTTAAAAAGAAAACCAGATTTGGATGCGCTGTTATATTTCAATGAATATAAAAAGAAAAAAATGGATTCCAGAAAAAGAGTAAATATCTAAAAAAACTCTTTCTTAGAAACATAATTCTCAATCTGGTTAAGTTCCAGAAAAAGTTCTCCGTTTACTATCTTTCCTTTATATTCAGAATTTTCTTCTCCTGTAACAAAAAAATAATTTTTAATTAACCTTGCCCTTTTAAAAATAACCCCTTTAAGAGTATTGCCAGTATCATCAAAAAGAATATAGAAACTCTTAATCTTTTCATTATCCAAAAAACAAACTGCTTCATCTGTTAAACAATCCAAAGCATCTTTATTAACAGAAAATTTAGATGCAAGATTTTCCCTGTGGGAAACACTCTCTTCCATTAAAAAATAATGGAAAAAAGACTTATAAAATTTTAGAAAGAGTCTTATAAAAATAAAAAATAAAAATTTAAGGGCATTTACTCTTCGTCTTCTTCAGACATTTCTTCATCATCCATGTCTTCTTCGTTTTCAAATTCTTCTTCCATTATAAAAAGCCTCCATTTAATTAAAAATCTTAATTTTTTTAGAGTTTTTAAACGTTGAGGTGCACTTAAAAATAGGTAAAAATAAAGAGAAAAGTTTAAAAAAACAATTATTCTCAAAAATTGTCAAAGATGGAAAAAAGAGAATTTAATAATTACTTGAATGCATTAAAATCAGTAAAAAAGAATAATGTGCAAATAGCCCAACCAAAAAGAAAACAAACTATTGACAAGCAGGGAGGTAAATGCCCAAAATGTAAAAAAACACTAAAAAATTATTTTTCGAAAAGAGTTATAGACCCTGTAACAAAAGAGGTCTCAATTATCTGCTCTGATTGTGCTATTCAAATTCCAAAAAGAAAATAAAAAACATTCCCGAAGATTTATCTCCGGGAAAAATAAAAAATAAAAATTAATCTAAAGCTTACCTCCAGACTTCAATTCCCAAATCAGAAATTTCTTTGGAAACCGGATGAGATTGTTCTTCAACATCTTTACCTAAAACATAAGGAGACTTAACTCCAGTCATAATTGTAATAACACGAACTTTGCCTGTAAATTCTTTGCTAATTCTTGCACCAATGATAACATTTGCTTCAGGATTCAAGTTTTCAGATACAGTTCTGCCAATAATGTCAAACTCTTCCAATTTTAAATCAGGACCACATGTTATATGAACCAATGCTCCGCTAGCACCTTTGTAATCCACATCAAGTAGAGGATGAGTCAGGGCTTGCCTTACAGCTTCATTAACTTTGTCTGATTGAGAATCGCTTTCACCAATACCAATAACTGAAACTCCGCCATTTCTCATAATTGAGGAAACATCAGCATAATCCAGATTAATTAAACTAGGAAGTGTAATTGTTTCAACAATGCCTTTAATCATAGTGGAAACAAGTTCATTTGCTACTGCAAATGCCTGTTCAATTGGTAATTGTCCGGCAATATCCACAAGTCTGTTATTATCAAGAACAATACAGGTATCTGTAACTTCTCTTAATTCTTGAAGACCAAATTCTGCTTTATCAATTCTAGCTTTTTCAGATTCAAAAGGCATTGTAACAACCCCTATAACTACAGCTCCTGTTTCTTTAGCAATCTGTGCAACAACTGGTGCAGCACCAGTACCTGTTCCGCCACCTAAACCAGATAAAACAAAAACCATATCTGCATTTCCAACTGCTTTTTTCAAATCAACCAAGGCCTCTTTAGCAGCCTCACGACCAATTGTAGGTTTTCCACCAGCACCAAGACCTCTTGTCAATTCCTTACCAATAAGAATCTTCTCATCAGCCTTAGTAACACTCAAATGCAAAGCATCTGTATTTGCAGCATAAATAGTTGCCCCATTAATACCTTTATTAAAAAGCCAAGTAACAGCATTACCACCCATACCACCGCATCCAATAACTTTAATATTTGCTTTTCCAGCTCTAAGTTCATCAAAGTTGATACTATGAGAATCAGTGTTTGCTATTGCTTCTTTTGCAAAATCTAATACCATATTTATATTTATTTTTAACCTCCTTTCAGTTCTGTTCATCACCTCCAAGGAAAGTGATGTTAAAACAAAAGTAACATTTCTTTATAAGAATTGTGGGAGTAAATAGGATAAATTAATAATTTCCAGAACCATCTGAACTATTATATAAGGAATCTATATAAGATTCATAAGCATCAATCATTGTCCCATCACAACCAGATTGCTCGGCATTTCCAAAATTCAAAATCAAACCCATTGTTGAAAAAACTCCAAGAGTTGTCTGCCCAGGCATCCCCTCTTCTAAACATGTGTCCATGTTACAACTAAAAGCATTCAAACTTTCCACATCAAGAGGCAAGGGACAGACTAAAAAAGTATTCTCATAAATTCCATTTTGTTCATCTGAATTTTCAACTTCATGAATTTCCATTCTGACTAAGCAATTTCCAAAATTATCCAAACCTAAAATTTGCAAAACTATTTTAGTGCCATACTTATTAATTAAATTAACTTTTGCAGGTCTGCAGTTGCCTCTGAAAGCTTCTCCAAAACATATTAATTCACAACTCTCATCCCCCACAGAAAAGTTCAAAACCCCCCCATTAGAATAAGTCTTTGAATATTCAGGCAAATCATTAAGATTAATCTCTCCGCAAGTTGTTGAAGAAATGTAATTACTGCAATCAAGGTTTCTCAATCTGTCTGCATATTCTCCCATAGTTTCATCTCCGGATGAAGAATTATCTGAAGTTTCATTATCTTCATAAGAATCTGTTTCATTGTTCAGACTTTGGTTATTATTTGCTGAGTTATCATCATCTATTTCACCACCTTCATAAGAATCTGTTTCATTGTTCAGACTTCCGGCATTACTTACTGAATCACTTCCTCCAAAAGAATTATCTCCCAAATTTGAATGGTTTTCTCTTTTCACTTTCTCCCTTAATCTTAAAGTCGCACTTTCTGAACCATTCTGAACCTGGTCTCTTACTCTTTCTTCCAATCTTTCTCTTGACCAGTTACCATTATCATCCCAGTTAACAGATTCCATTTCAAGGCATCCTTTATTTTCAGGAGGCTTTCCAAAATTTCCACTGCATTCATTTAAATCAAAACATTCTCTTTCATGTCTTCCTTTTTCACATGAACTCCACTCAGTGCATTTCCAGTTTTCAATACATCTCAAAGTCTCAATCTTTCTGATAGCAATTCTTGCCTTGCCATCAACAATCTGAATAAGTTTAACCATAACATCTGTAACCCCGTCACCATCAATATCAACCTCTTTAATTTCATTAATTCTTAAACTAAGATTTATTGGATTGCTCCTGATAATAATATCAACAGAATCCTTTCCAACATATTTAATTTCTATATTATGCTCTTCATCTCCGACCTGCATTTTCACAGAATTATTTTCCTGAACATTCAAAGTTTCCCCTTTAATTAATTCTTTTTCTGAAATAGCCTGTGAAAATAACCCTCCAAAAACAAAAAGCAGCCCTGCAATTACTCCAATAAACATTAAAAAACCAAGAATTGAAAAAACAATTTTGCTAACACTTCTTTCTCCGGAATTTCCAAAAGCATCACCATACTGATTTCCCACCTCTTTATAATCCATAAAAAACAAAACAAAAAATACTTTATAAAACTTTTTTTAATTTCTCAATTTTCTTCCATCCTTTTTCCAATTTTTCATTGGACATTTTAACAATTAAATTCAAAAATTTATCATCAACTAAAACCTTCCCTTTCTTAACAATAGGAAATTCAATTTTCTCTGTTGAATTTAATTCAAGAATAATATTTTTTCCAGCAGTTAAAATTCCTGAACGCTTAAATCCAAGATGTTTCGCTTTTTCCAATAATTCAGAAGCACCCTCTAAATTTTTACATGCAATATGAAGTATTGGCTGTTCAAATTTAAATTTTATTGATTTTTTATTCTTTGATTTAACTAAATTCTCTAACTCCTCTTTCAATTCCCTAAAACTTATCTTATCATGCCAGACTCTAATAAAAAGATTTGGAGATTTCTTTTCCTGCTCAATCATTAAAAGTATTCTTCCCGAACACGAAGAAGTTGTGTAAAAATCTTCAGATTTATTTATCTTATCACATAAAACTTTTATCTTTTCATCCCATCCACCAATAGAGGATTTATCTGACTTTTTCAAAATGCTTTTTTTTCTTTGAATGAACAAATTCTCAACCATTATAATTTAAAATCTCCAAAATTAACATATCTTAAATTTAAACTTTTTTCTAATTCTTTTGGCAATTCAGAACTTATTAATTCTTTAATAATATAAATAGGTTTTTTATTAAACCATTTTGAATAAGCAATTTCTGCTAATCCCCCTGCAGAATATCCCAAACAAACAATTACATCACATTCTTCATTCAATTTCTCAGGCTGATTTCTCCATGTTCCACAATTAATTTTCTTTCCTGAAAGATTCAAATTAATCCAGGAATATCCAAATTCTTTATCATCTAAAGGCACAACCTCATAAACTTTTTTTCCACCAATTTTAAGGTATTCTTTGGCAAAAAACTCAGAAACACTTCCTTTATCAGGAGTTAGAACAATTTCATAATCTTTTACAATTTCAACAAGCCTCTCAATAACTTCTTGATAATTTTTATTTACTTCTTTTAAACTTTCTAATTTACTTGGTCCAATAATTCCTATTTTCATTTTACATATATTACAATAGACTCTTTTTAA
>CAZWUT010000017.1:0-9318 GCA_964636765.1 Candidatus Woesearchaeota archaeon
GTTTCTATAATATCATAATATTTTGCAAGTTTTGAATAATTGTAGTCTTTCATCTTTTTGTTAAGTTTTCTTTATTTTAATTTTTTGTGGTTTATGTTTTAGGTATTCTAGCTTTTGTGCTTTTATACAATAATAAATAAAGATTATATATAAATTGTGTATTGCATTTGTAATTACATTTGGACTTTTTTGAAATTTTTTGTGGTTTTTGGTTTCAGAGGCCTGTTAAACTTCCAAATAAAATACCTATTACAATTGCAATTATAATTTCAATCAACACTTTAGATTATATAACCAAAATCGTTTTAAACTCTTTTGGATTTTATTTGAAATGGACAAAATAAAAGTTGGCTTTTTTTCTTTTACATGCTGTGAAGGATGCACAATTTCATTTATTGAAATTTTGAATGAAAAATTTGATGAATATAATGAGAAAATAGATATAAAATATTTCAGAGCTCTAAGACCTGTTAAACCTCTTGAGGCTTTTGATATTGCTTTTGTTGAAGGAGCTATTTCCACTCCTGAAGAGATTAAGAAATTAAAAGAAATAAGAAAATTTGCAAAAAAGGTTGTTGCTTTGGGTTCTGGTGCTATAAATGGATGGCCTTCAAATTTAAGAAATGAATTAAAAGGTGAACAAAAAAAGAAAATAATGGCAATTGTTAAGAAATTAAATCAGATTGAAAAGATTTCTCCAATAAAGGAATTTATTAATGTTGATGATGAAATTATTGGATGCCCTGTTGAAAAAAAAATTTTTACAGAAAAGATAGATAAATATCTTCAGGAGGCTGAAAAAAATGCATAGTTTTGATTTGGATCTGAAAAATGTTTCAAAGATTGAAGGGCATACGCATTTGTTTTTGAAAGTTGATAAAGATAAAGTCAGTGAATGTAAACTGAAAATAAATCAGGGAAAAAGATTTCTTTCTGAGGTTATTGTTGGAAAAGGTTTTAATGAGGTCCCTCCTTTAATGTCAAGGATTTGCGGAACCTGCAGTTCTGCACATGTTCTTTGTTCAATTGATGCAATTGAAAATGCATTTGGGATTAAGGTTTCAGAACAAACTATGAGATTAAGAAATTTATTGATGAATGCAGGTCATTTAAGAGATCATGCAATGCACTTGTTCTTTTTTGTATTGCCGGATGTTTTTGGAAAAGAATCTGTTTTGGATTTTGGAGAGGAATATCATGAGTGGTTGCACATGGGATTGGATGTAAAAGATGCTGGAAATGTTTTGTCCACGGTGATTGGAGGAAGAGCGATACACCCTCCATATGGAATTGTTGGGGGTTTTACACATTTTCCGAAAAAAGAAGAAATCGAAAAAGCAATTAATAAATTAAAAAGTGTTAGAGAGCCAATTTTAAAGATAATAGATCTTTTTTACAAGAACAGAGTTCCTTTTGAAAGAAAAACAAATTATTTAGCTACGATTAATGAAGATTATAATTTTTTAAATGGGAAAATTAAAACAGCTATGGGGACTATAATTGAAGAAAAAGATTTTTTGAATCATTTAGAGAAAGTTGTTTTGCCTTATTCAAGCGCGTCAGCATTTGAGTTTGAAAGTGAAGAATATTTTGTTGGAGCTTTAGCAAGAATGAATTTAAATCGAGAACATTTGCACCCCTCTACTAAAAAAGATGTGAAAAAATATTTTGACATCTTTCCTTCAAATGTTATTTTTGATAATAATATTGCCCAGGCAATAGAAATGTTGCACATGGTAGATTTTTCTTTGGATTTATTGAAGTTTGAAATTAAACCAGAAAAACCTGTTAAAATTATTCCTAAAGCGAGAACTGGGATAGGGGTTGTTGAAGCTCCAAGAGGGCATTTGTACCATAAGTATGAATTTGACAAGGAAGGAAAAATTGTGAAAGCTGAATTGTGCATTCCAACACAACAGAATACAATTCATATGGAGAATAGCATTGCAAGATATATCGAAACTATTTTGGATAAATCTGAAGATGAAATTTCTTTAGAAGTGGAAAAAGTTATAAGGTCTTATGATCCATGCATGAGTTGTGCAGCTCATTTTCTCAAAATTGATTGGAGCTGAGAAAGTAATTCTTTTTCAGAGATTTTTTCAGGAATTCCTATTATTTTAACTGAATCTATTAAATCAAGTTTTTTTAGGATTTTGAGATTATAACCTAAATCGAAGTCATGCATAGAGTAGATTTTGTTTGTTATGATTTTTTCAATAGAATTAATAATAGTTACTTTTTTTATATCTTTAACAGTATCAATGATTGTAAGATTTTTTCCTTGTTTTTCAAGATTTTCAGTTGGGTCAAATTCAATAAATTCAATATTTGGAAAAGCTTTTCTTATTTTTGGAAGAAATTTTATTGGAAGGCTATCCTTTTTCACAAGAGGGTTTCCAAAAACTAGGATTTTCATTATTTATAGAGTCATATATGTTTTTTAAGTCTTGTTTGGATATATAATCAACTATGTGTGTGGCATGATAGATTATGATTTTTCCGATTTTAGGCATTAAATTTATTCCTCTTTCTTGGGCTTCATTAATTTCTTTTATTGTGAAATTCTTTGTTTTCAGAAAATCCGGTATTTTGAAGAAAGGTTCTACCAAAATTGTTTTAATTTTTTCTTTATCTATTGAGATTATTTCGTAAGGTTTCGCTAAACATATGGGGTTTTTTCTATAAACTTTTTCATTGTGCTGTCCCAGAAAGAAATTTCTAACTCCTTCTTTTGTCTGAAGTTTTTTTAAGTTTTCTTTTATTATCGGGCGGGATTTTATAAGTTCAGTATGTGTTCTGATGCATGGAAAAAGATAATTTTCAAGAGATTTGTCATATTCCATAATTCTTTTTTGATTTAAAGACTTTAAAAGATTAATCATGATTCATAGAAATCTTTAATAATGTTTTATTATTCTGAATAAGATGGAGTTTGAGGAGAGATATAAATTAATTAAGAAGAATCTTTTGGAGATTATTGGTGAAGAAGATTTAAAAAAGAAATTGAAAAGCAAAAAAGAATTTTCAATTTATTGGGGGACCATGCCTACTGCGAGTCTTTCAATAGCTTATTTTTTTCAAATGCTTAAAATTGCTGATTTTCTGAAAGCGGGATGCAAGGTTAAAATTCTTTTGGCTGATTTACATGCTTTATTGGATGGAGTTCCTTTTGAAATTTTAGAGAAAAGATATGCTTATTATAAAGAAGCAATTTTAATAATTCTTAAAACAATTGGGGTGGATGTTAGGAAGCTTGAATTTATTAAAGGGAGTGACCTGCAGTTAAATAAGGATTATTTTCATGATTTGCTTAAATTAAGCGCTTTTACGAGCATAAGAAATTCCACTAAAGCTGCATCTGAAGCAGTTAAAACAGCCAGAGGTGAAAATGTTATGCTTTCAGGAATGATTTATCCTTTAATGCAGGCGCTTGATGAAGAGTATCTTAAAGCCGATGCACAGTTTGCAGGATTAGACCAGAGAAAGATAATGGTTTATGCAAGAGAATATCTTCCAAAAATAGGATATAAACAAAGAATAGAGCTTATGAGCCCAATGATTCGTGGTTTGGTTGGAGAGCAAATGAGTTCAAGTATTGAAGGAACTAAAATTGATTTGTTGGAAAGTGAAGAAAAAATAAAATCTAAAATAAAAAAAGCAGAGTGTGTTGAGGGAAATACAAATAATGGAATTATGGCTTTGCTAAAATATCTTATTTTTATTTTAAAAGAAAATAAAAAAGAGAGATTTATTGTGGAGAGACCTGAACAGTTTGGAGGAAATCTGAGTTATAAAAGTTATGGAGAAATTGAGAAAGATTTTGTTTCAAAAAAACTTCATCCTTTGGATTTAAAAAATTCTGTTGCAAAAGAAATTAATCTGATATTGGAAAATTTTAGAAAAGATAAAAAGCTCTCTAAGTTATATAAGGAAGCTTACTCTTAGAAATTTTATTTTGTTTTAAATTCTACAATATCCAAATCTTTTACGGCGTGTTTCATTCCAACGATTTGACCTGAGAATTTTGAAGAGGGCCCCCAGATTTTTATTTGCTTGACATTTTTAGAAAATCCTTTCAATATTTTCTCTGAAACTTCTTTTACGGTGGCGTTTTCCGACAAAATCATTGGACGTTTTTTGTCTGGATCTTTTCCAGGTTCTTTGGTGTAAATTCTAATTTTACCAAAGCTTTGGAAAACTTTATTTTTTAATTCTTCTAGATTAATTTTGTTTTTAGCTGAAATTAGTATAAAATTGTATTTTCTGTATTTTGATTTAAGTGTTGCTTCGAGTTTTCTCAATTCGTTTTGAGAAAAAAGGTCTATTTTGTTAAAGACCAATATTTTTTCCCCAATTGTTTTTAGAGAGTCTTCAATTTCTTTTAAATCTTTTAGATTATCTATCAGGATTAAAACAGTGTCTGCTGTGTAAACAATTCCCTTATCATAATTTTCAGAATCTATTGCCGGAATTTCAATTAACTGGATTTGCACTGTACCATAGTTCATCATTCCAATTTGTGCTGAAGAAGTTGTAAATTTGTTTTCTGAGGTTTCTGGAGAGGCATTTGTAAGGATTTTCAATAAGGTGGATTTTCCTGTATTTGTTTTTCCTACGATAACAGCCTGCATATCTTCCTTTTTGATTCCTGTTCCTTTGTGTTTTCCTGATTTATCTTCTCTTTCTTTTGCATATTTTAAATGAGCAAGCCGCTTTTTTAACTGGGCATTTAGATTTTCTGCTCCTTTGTGTTTTGGGGCAAGAGACATCATTTTTTTTAAGCACCTTATTTTTTGTTCAGTCGTGATTGCTTGTTCGTATTCTGCTTGTGCTCTGTCAAAATGGGGTGAGGCATTTATGGGCATTGTAATGTTTTTAAGGAAGTTTGTTTTAAATTATTTATGGGTAGGCAGGAAATAATAAAAAAAATTACAGAGAAAAAAGAATTTTCTGGTTTTCCTGAAGAAGATGTTGAAATTGCATTTGAGAAGTTTGAAAGAAGACAAACAAGTGATGAAGATAAAATAAAATTAACAAGGGATTTGTTGAGGAAAGTTTATAGTGTTTTTACAAGCAGGAAACTTTTAAATCTGAAAATTATTGACAGAAAAACTTCTGAAGAAATTTTGAAAAAGCATATTTCTACAAGAGAAAGGTTTGATTATTACTTTGAATTATATGGAAGAATTTTTGAAAGAATTGAAGACGGAAAAATTTCTGTTATTGATTTGGGTGCTGGAATTAATGGATTAAGTTTTAAATATTTTCCAAAGGAAAAGGAGATAAGTTATATTGCTGTTGAAGCAGTCGGGCAATTGGTTGATTTGATGAATTATTATTTTGAGAAAAAGAAAATTTCTGACAGGGCAAAAGCAATTCATGAAAGTTTATTTAATTTGGAAAAAATAAAGAATCTTTTGAAGAGGCAAAAAGGAAAGAAAATTATTTTTTTACTTAAGGTTGTTGATTCTTTAGAAATGATTAAATCTAATTACTCCAAAAAATTTTTAAATGAAGTAACGCCCCTTGCGGATTTGGTTGTTGTTAGTTTTGCAACAAAGAGCCTTGGCTCAAAAAAGAGTTTTAAGGTTAAGAGATACTGGTTTGAGAATTTTGTCAGCAATAGTTTTAAGGTTTTGGACAGATTTGAACTTGGGAACGAAATTTATTTTGTTTTTAGAAAAGAATAATTTTATAAAAAGAGTTTTCTTTTATATTTTAATTAAAACTTTTAAAGAGGTTAATATGGCTGACCCTATTGATGTACCTGCAAATTCCCCTACAGCTGTTCAGGTTGCAAGACAACCAGTTCAACAACCTGCACAAGCACAGTCTGTTGTTCAACCAGTTGTTAAAAAACCTGCGGAAACTTCCAGTGTTGTTAAACCAAAAACAGAGAAAAAACTTAGCTGTATGTGGTGGTTTTGGTTAATAATTGGTTTAATTGCCGGAGCAGGATTAAGTGCAGTATATTTTTTATTTTTTAGTTAATTTGCCCCATATCTTTATATATGGAAAGATTTTTTCTATAAGATGAAAGAGAGATTCAGAAGAAAAGTTTTGAAAAATGGCATGACTGTTATTCTTGAGAAAAGAGATGTTCCGGTTGTTTGTATTTCCTTTTCTGTCAGGGCAGGAGGTATAAATGAGGTTTGTAGTGAAAAAGGAATTTCTCATTTTATTGAGCATATGCTTTATAAAGGAACTCCCACGAGAAATTCAAAAAAAATTGCAGAGGAAATAGAAAAAAACGGGGGTGAAATGAACGGGTTTACTTCTGAAGAACTTGTTGTGTGCTGGTGCAAAATGCCTTCAAAAAAAATTGATGTTGCTCTTGAGGTTCTTAGTGATATTGTTAAAAATCCTTTGTTTGATAAGAAAGAACTGGAAAAAGAAAGGAAAGTTATTTTTGAGGAAATTAAAATGCACCACGATAATCCTTTAAAGTATGTTTTTGACCAGATACAGAATGTTTTGTATACTGGAACACTTGGAATGGATCTTGCAGGAACTATTGAAACAATGAATTCTATTGATAGGGATAGAATAGTTGAAAAATTTAAACAGATTTATTGTCCTAAAAACATGGTTGTTTGTGTTGTAGGTGATGCTGATTTTGAATATCTTATTAATTTTGCAGAAAAAAATTTTAAAAGTGTTTTTAATGGGGAAGTTTCTGAACAGGATTTTGGTCTGAAAAATGAATCAAGAATTGAAGAAAGAGAAGGTATTGACCAGGCAAATCTGGTTTTTGCATACCATGTTCCTTTGTCAGATGATAAAAAAAATTATGCTGCCAGAGTTTTAAGCGCATTAATGGCAGAAGGTTTTTCTTCAAAATTGATTTTTGAAATAAGAGAAAAAAGAAATTTGGCTTATATTGTTCAGGGGGGTTCAAATATCCATAAAAGATTTTCGTATAATTACGTTTATGTTGGAACAATGAAAGAGAATGTGGATAAAGTTAAAAGATTGATTCTTGTTGAATTTAAAAAACTTTTAAGCAATCTTAATGAAAAAGAGTTAAGAGAGATTAAAGAACAATTGATTGGGCAGTACCAGATTTCAATGGAAGATTCCCAGGACCAAATGGTAAACCTTCTTGCTTCAGAAGTTCATGGAAATGCCGAAGAATTTTATGAATATGAAAAAAACATTTCTGAAGTTAAGTTAAAGGATGTGAAATTTTTGGCTAAAAAGGTTGCAGAAGGGGATTATAGTTTTTTTGCCCTTGTTCCAAAATAAAAGCCATGAATAAATGTTTATAAATCCCAGAAGATTAAATTCAATATGTTAAGCAGAGATAGATATTTGGTTGTTTTTTCTATTGCAACATCATTACTTTCTGCATCTTTGGGATTTGCAGATAAATTTATACAATCAATTCGTGAAGTTGATTTAATTGTTATTTTCTTTTCAGGGATTTTTATTTTGGTGGTAATTCTTATTCTTTTGTTTTTTTTAATCCAAACTATTTTGAAGAATATAATTCTTGTAAAACGAAAACAGCTATTGGGAAATCAAAAGATTGAAGTAAGGGCTGTTAAAGAAAGAAAATAATAAAAAAATCTCAAAAAATAAAAGCAGGAAGAGATAATTTAATATTTTCTTCCTATAATTTCCAGAAAAATTCCTGTTTTTTTCCCTAAAATTTCCCTGAGATTTTCTTCGGGTGCATTAATGATGTTTTGGATTGTCCCGAATTTTTTAAGGAGTTTTTTGGATGTTTTTGGGCCGATTCCTGAAAAACTTTCTATTATGAATTGCAATTGTTCTTTTTTATTAAAAGACCTTTTTTTACCATTTAGGGGTTTTTCATTTTCTTTTTTTCTTGAAAGAATGCAGATAAATTTTGCAGTGTCTTCGGAATTTTTTGTAAAGATTGCGGGGATTTTATGTTTTAGTGCTATTGATAATAAAAAACCCCTTATTGCATTTGGATTTATTCTTGGATTTTTTTCTTCATATAATTCATTTTCATCAATACCTTCTATAATTAATAATTTTTTTTCAAATTGCTTTAATTCTTCCATTTGTTTTAATAAATGGCTGTTTATCATTGAATTTAAGAAATCAGCAAAGGTTTTTCTTTCAATTATTGTGTTTTTTACAAAATAATCCCCTATTTTTAATTCCCTGAATTCTATTTCTAAATTTAATTTTTTTAAATGAGACGGGACCAAGGAATTTTTCTCACGGTAATCAATAAGGATTTTTGTTTTTGTGCTGTTCTGAGAATTTTTTTTGTTTTGGGAAAAAATTTCATAAATTGGTTTTGAATTTAGGATTTTCATTTGGTGTTTTTTACAGGGTTTTTTGTTTTTCTGAGTCTGGTTTTATTCTGGAATTTAAGCCTTTTTGGATATCTTCTATGGCTGTTTTCATTTTTTTCTCGCGGGCTCTTGATACATAAAAGAATGATTCGTCTCTTGTGCCTTTTGTTATTATGATTATTAATTTACCCTTATTTAATCTTGCTGTTCTTCCTGCTCTCTGGATTGAACGGATTGCTGAAGGAACAGGTTCATAAAATATAACTGCATTAACTTCCGGGATGTCAAGACCCTCTTCTGCAATGCATGTAGCACATAAAATATTTATTTTATTTTTTGAAAATTCTTCAAGAATCTTTTTTTGCTGTTTTTGATTTAAACCAGTAGTTTCTTTTCCTGTTCCTTTTTTTGTTTGACCGACAAAAACCTTTGCTTTAATTTTTTCTATTTTATTTATTTTTTTTGATATTGCAGTTGCAGTATCCCGAAATTGTGTAAAAATAATTATCTTTGGGTTTTTTGAGTTTTGTTTTTCTGATTCAATAATTTCAACTAATTTTTCCAATTTGGGGTGTTCATGGTTTTTTGCAAGCAGTTCATTTGACTGCATAAATACAAAATTAAATTCCGGTTTTGAAACAAGTTTTATAACCCCTTTGCTTTGTTTTTTTGCTGCTTGTTCAAATAAGCCTTTAAGATATTTATTAAAACTCCCCAAGGTTTGGGTTTCTAAAAGCTCTAATGCATGCTGTATTTTTATTGCCTGCGCACATGCGCTTGCACCAAGCATATAATTGAAATTTTTATTGCCTCTTGATAAAGAAGCCATTATTTCTTTTTGGAGTTTTATTAATCCTGTTTTTGAAACGGGACCATATAAAACTTTTCTGTATCTTAGCTCTTCTATATATCTGTCAAAAAGTTTTAGTAAGACATGGCGCATTTCCTGAAATTCAGACGGAAAGTTGACAATTACTTTTTCTAAATCTCTTTTTTGAATATATTTATTTACGTCTGAAGAATCCCTTGAACGCAATTCGAC
>CAZWUT010000018.1:0-8961 GCA_964636765.1 Candidatus Woesearchaeota archaeon
ACCAGTCTTAACACTTTCAACAAGATTACTCGCAAATTCCAAAAACATATCTTCTTTTTCAACACCTTCTTTATTCTCATTCATAATAGTTATAACAAAAGGTAAAACAGCTGCCAAAACGCCTATACCCATAATCAAAAAAACAATATCTGCCCCCCTAAAAAAATATGAAAATGAAAAAATAATCACAGCTAATCCAATTCCAATATAATGTGCCTTTTTTAATTCCATCTTATTTCTTCAGATGCAAAAACGTCAGAAAGACTATATTTACACCAGTGACTGCAATAACCATAATAATTGTAATCATAGACATGCTTAATGAAAGCCCAAGACCGCTTATTTTCATCATCATTAATAAAATCATTAAAATCATAGGTGCTGCAATCACAACACTTATATAAATATCCATAAAAGTTTCAGCAGCCTTTGTTTTTTTCTCTTTTTCAATGCTGTGCTCAAAAAGCAATGTTTGTGAACGCTTGTCAAAAAAGCCAGGCAAATCCCCTCCTGAATTTATAGTAGTTGCAAGACCATTAAAAAGTTCAGAAAGCTTCTTGCTTGGACTTTTATCAGCAGCATCTTTCAAAGCACTTACTAAATCATATCCATAAATATTAATTTCATTTATTAATTTTGTAAACTCTTTCTCCAAATAAGGGTATTCATTAGTCATAATTATAATATTAAAAATTTTGCTTGGGTCAATTAAAGAACCTGAAATCGCTGACATATGGATAGTTGCAAAAGGTATTTCTTCATCTATTTTAACCTGTGCTGCTCCTTTTTCCAGAGAAGGATAAATAAGCATTATTACAAAAGTTGCTATTGGAACAACAAATAACAGCCAAAAAACCTTAAGTATTCTTACATTAAAAGGATCTGAAGTAAGTGTTACAATTGGCATGGTTGCTCCAATACTAAAAAACAAAAAAAAGACTGCAACAAACAGTGCAACAATAACAGAAATAACAGTGCTTAAAAAAATTACAGACAAATAACTATGGGGTGTAAACTTCAGATTTGCCTTTATTAAATCCTCCTCCATTTTTTCAAAAGATTTTTTTTTGACAATTTTCTTTGATAAATCTGAAAACATGCTATTGGCAAAAACAACATATGGATTTGGTTTTTGTTCTTTCTTATCAATAATTTTCTTTTTTCGCTTTATTTTCATTCTCTTTATAGTTTCTTTTTCCAAAAAATCAGGTTCCAAATCCTTCTTAGAATAAAGTCTCTTGAATCCAATCCTTTTAAGAATATTTTTCTCAGGCCGTATTTCAAAATTCCTCCTTATGAAATCACTTTCAATTTTTTCTCCAATTGTTCCGGATGTACTTGGTTTAGAGGGGATATCAGGCAATTTCTTTGAAGAATCCAGGGGTTTAACAGGAAGTTTTATCTGAGAGATCTTCTTCTTAGTTTCCTCTTTCTTTTCTGGTGTCAGGGGTTTAACAAGATTAATCTTTGAAAGTTCTTCAGGAAGCTGGCTGTTAATTTTTTTAAGAGACTGCTTTAAAAGTTTAATATGGGAAAGAATCATTGGTTTTTCATTGGAATCAGACTGTTCATAATACCTTAAAGAAGAATCAATCTCCTTAACTAACTTTTTCTCTTTTTCAATAATTTTTCTTAATGCTTTAAAAAAACCAGAAGTTTTTTTCTTTCTTGAAAAAATCATTCTAATGCCTCTGCAATTCTTTTATTTAATTTTAAAATAAAAATCTTTATGCTCTTAAACTGCTCGGGTTTTTTCTTTCTGTAAGCCTCTTCTAATTTCAATTCAGCCTGATCAAGTGAAATAACCATCTGCCTGAGAAAAGATGCTTCTCTCTCACTATCTTTTTTATTCACCATATATAAAAGATAGAATTTGTATTATTAAATATTGTGATTATTTAATTCCGAATTTTCTCAAAATAGAATCTGGATTTTTGTAATATTCATTAATTATTTTCTGAACATCTTCAAATTTAAAGATTTTTTGTTTATACAAAAGATAAAGCAATTCAACTCTCCTTCTGTACTCAATATCAAGTTTCTCCCTCTCAATACCATAACGTTTTGTAATTTTTTCAAAGAGTTTGCTGTTTCTTTTTGAATAAAATTCATCTTCCAAAGCATCCCATTTAAAAGGGGTATTTGTAATTGCAACTCCTTCTGGAGTAACATTAATTATCTCCACAACCTCTTTTAATTTTCTTGTTTCCTGCTTATTTACAACTGCATGAGTCATAATACATACACAATCTAAAACATTCAACAATGTAGGGGATAATTCAATTGGAGGAGTTTCAAGTCTTTTAATAACAGTATCAACAGAATCTGCGTGAATTGTGCTTATTGATGAATGTCCTGACGCCATTCCCTGAAATAAAACAGAAGCTTCTTTACCCCTTGTCTCACCTACAATTACATAATCAGGATTCTGTCTGAATGATGCTCTTAACAAAGTAAACAAATCTATTTCTCCTGCTCCTCCTACCCCTGTCGCAGTTCTTACAACACTCGGCAACCAATTCTCTCTTGGAAGATTCAATTCCCTGGTATCTTCTATTGAAACGACTCTTGCTTCAGGAGGAATAAAAAAAGCTATAGCATTCAGTAAAGTTGTTTTACCTGAAGAAGTTCCTCCAGTAATCAGCAAATTCATTCTATATTCAACAAGTAACCACAAATAAGCAAGTATTTCCGGACTGAGTGTTCTGAACTGAATCAGCTGGGGCGGAGTCCACGGAGTCTTTGTAAATTTTCTTATTGTAAAAGTAGGTCCTTTGCTTGTAATATCTTTTGTATAAGTTGCATTAACACGCGAACCATCCGGCAGACTGCCATCAAGAATTGGCTGTGCATAAGAAATATATTTTCCGCAACGCTGGGCAAGTTTTTCCACAAAACTTTCCAGTTTATCATTATCTTTAAATATAAGATTTGTTTTTAGATTCCTATAAATACGGTGAACAATATAAACAGGAGTATTTGCACCATTACACTCTATATCTTCAACAAAATAATCTCTGAGAAGAGGCTCAGCTTCATTAAATCCTATAAAATCCCTTGCAAGATAATAATAAATCTTTCTATAACTTTCATAAGACATTTCCAATCCAAGTTCAGTTGCAAGAATTTTAAATCTCTTATCAATATACTCCAATAATTTTGTGCTGTCACTTTCCACAATTGTCTCAAAATTAATCAGATTTCTCATTGCAATAACCAGCAATTCTTTATTTTCCTTTTCCTTTTTATTCAAAATGGGCTCCTCAATTTCATAGACTAATTCAAATATCTTGGGGTCCCAGTAAATATGAACAAAAGCAAATGGTGAAATCAAAGGATACCGGACATCAATTTTTGTTTTATCATCAACTTTTTTTAAGGGAGGAATATTTGGAGAAAAACTGATTATAACCTGCGGATAGTTTCTTATTTTATTTTCTGCCATTTTAAGCTAAATCAAAATTTATTATTGTTTCTGAATCTGAATCAATCCCTTCATTGGAGATTAATAATCTGTAAAAAGTAGAAGCACTATTAAAAGTTTTTACTTCATCTTTCTCTTTATAAGTTATATTATATATCTGGCTGTAATTTGAAACAAGAGTAATTAAATTATACCTTGTTTGCTCTTCTGTTTTCACCAAGACCTTGCCTATCTGAATCACTTCATCAGGTTCACTGTAAACAAAAGTGCTCTGAATCTTAAACTGCAGGGTATCGTTTTCTCCGTCAACAATAAAAGAACCTTTTTTTATTCCTGCCTCAATCAGTCTCTGATTTCCAGGACTTCCGATAGTCAAAATAATATTATCAATTTCATTCATCATTTGAATGGATTGTTCTATAATCCCCTTATCCCTTGATTCTTCAATTTTAGGTCTGACAAAAGATAAAACCAATCCAATCATTACAAATGCAATTAAGAGATATATTACAGTTTCTATCCAGACCTGCCCTCTATGATTATTTTTAAAAAACTTCTTCACCATCTTTATTTATAAATAATTAAGTTAGAAATGGTTTATAATATTTTTCTTTCAAGATAAAGAGATTTATATTAAATTTTCCAAAAACCTAAGCCAAAATATTGCAATTATCTACCTGAGTAATTGTGTCTGCAACATCGCATTGTGTTCCGTCAATATTTGGAGCAATTTTTATCCAGTCAACTTCATCTCCTGTGAATCCGTCTGCAACATATGTCTTGCCTGCATTTTTTCCAGGAAGAGTTATATTTGAAGAACCATCAGGATAATTTACCAGCCCTGAGATATAACTTCCTGCATTAGTAAGAGTATAACTCTTAGAATTTCCATCAACAGAAATTGAGACTAACAAAGATTCAACTTCAATATCTCCAATTCCTATTGAAAACTGGACTCTTTTATTTCCAGGAGTGGAAGTATTATAACATGTATAATCTTCATTTAAAACAACATTTTCAGTCAAACCAACATCAAAACAGGTTTTTGTTTTCTCAGTTTTTTCTTTAATCAAATTTGATATAGAAGTCCAGACAATAACCATTGTAACTGTAACTAATAAAATTAAAAGAAGTGAAGCAACAATTGTAGAAAGACCTTTTCTTTTTTTTCTTGGCATTTTAAATTGAAACTACAACTCCGTGCTGGTCCTCATTACAAACATAAGTTTTTCTTCCTTTGTCTGTATCTCCCAATAAAACAGGAATCAAGACTATTTCAGTTCCTTCAAAAATAAGCGCATCTGAAAATGCACCCCCCTGATTTAACCCCATTTCAGGCCACGAGCTTGAAGCATCTCTTAAATTTTGGGTTGAATAACTTCCATCCCCCTGAACTTTTATTTTTAGTTCAAAAATAGGAACATTTCCTGAATTAGAAACATATAAATTATTGTTATTATAACTTGCTTCAAAATGAACATCATCACAAACCAGTTTAACATTTTCTCCTCCGAATTTTGTGACTGTTTCTTCCTGAATTCCTTTAAACCATAAGAAAACTATTAGTGCAATAACCACAACCATAGCAACCAAAAGAACAGTTGCAATAACAGGAGACAATCCTTTTGAATTCCTCTTTTTCATTTTAATATATACTTTTTATTATTTTTAAATTCTTTGTTTTTAATTACAGTTTAAATCTTCTCTGATTTTCGCATTCTGGCAAACTACAAGCCTCTTTCTTTTATTGATTTCATCCCAGCGAATTGGAAGAATTTCCATTGAATAAAAAGTCCCGCTTAAATTAAACTGGAACTGTTCAGCTACATTGGGTCTCATTGAATTATCAGCACCATAAATTTTAACTCCTGAAGGAGCCATTTTATCCCCCCCTAAAGTAATATTCTGGGAAATATCTATAGTTGCCAATTTCTGATCCGGAGAATCAGTCAGATAAATAAAAAAACCTCCGATATTAAATTTCCCGTTATTTTTAAGAGTTATATTTAATTGAGTTGTTGAACATGAATAATCTTCAACAAAAAGAGAAACACCATCAGGACAGTCAATATCATCCCTTGGAACATATGTCTTCATCCACTGATAAACCACCACACTTATAACCAGCACAAAACTAATTAGTAAAACATAACCAATAATTATACTAACCCCTCTTTTATTTTTAATCATGAAAAATACAGTAAAAAAAACTTTAAAAACTGTTGTATTTTAAAATCAAATTAAAATCTCAAATAAAAATTAAAAATTTCTTATTAACATACTTACTATGCCAAAAAAACTCAGCAAAAGCAAAAAAACAGATACAATAAAAATAAATACAGGAATTTTATCCTCATCCCTTGACAACATACCTCTCCCCTCCTTTTTCTTCAACAATTATGAAATTAAAATTAACCCCTTTTTTTAAATTAAAATCATAAACCACATTATTCAAAGTCACATTTAAGGAATTTCCCTCTTCATCAAAATCCTGATTAACCCTCAAATCAGAATCATCAAAATAATAAACCTCCATACCTCCTATTTCCCCAACAACATAATAAATTTCTATTTCCTCTCCGGCATAATTGGAATAATTCTTTGCAAAATTTTCAAATTCACTCTCCCCATTAATTTTATCATAATCCAAAACTTTTTCCCCCTCAATTTTAAGTTCCTGTGAAAACTCATCCACTTTAGAAGATAAGCTCTTTGAAAGATAATTTACAACTGCAACAAAACTGATTAAAATTCCAATAATAATAATAGCAGAAAGCAGATAAAACTGCCCTGATTTATTCCCCCCTCTTCTTTTTTTCATATTAAATTAAAGAAAAAAGCATTAATAAAATTATCTTACTCTTTTCTTTATGCGAAGTAACTGTGTTGACGAGCATCTGAATTTATTCGGCTTTTTTATCTTTTTTCAATTTAGAAATCCACCTGACTTTTCTTCTTTTCATTAACATATTTTTCCTGCATTTAGAAGAGCACAAATGTTTAACAGCTCCATCTTTTAAAACTAAAGTTAATCCTTTATGAATATCATAATCCTTTGAACAATATGAACATTTAGGCATTTTGATTTTCTCCCACATTCTTTGAATATTTAACAATGTTCCCATACTTACTTCTTGTTTTCAAAACATTAAATTGGTAACCTGTTTTAGTCAAACTATCGAACAATTTCTCTTTAACCTCATCAGAACAACCACTAAGAACAAAACTTCCTTTATTTCCTAAAATTCTCTCAATTTGGTTTGACTCAGAATTCATTTGTTTCTCCCCACATATTTTAAATATAAATCATAACTCCTTTCTTGAGGATTGTTTTTGTTTATAATTTTTTCTTCTTCCATCTCATAATTTTTATTTCCCACAAAAGATGCTTTCAAAAGAATAAAGTAGTCTTCAGATAAATTAGGAACTTTAACAATGTCTCCTCTTTTAACTTCTCCAACTTTAACACGTCTTTCTATTTCGCTTTTTATCTCACTTGGTTTAGCCATCTTAACTATATGACCCCTTTGTAATATTTGATTTAATTCTACGGGCTTCAATTTCTGTTTCCCTTAGCATTAAAATATCTCCAATTCTTACTGGACCACGGACATTTCTTCTCATTGAACGTCCTTCATCCTTTCCTGCCTGAACAAGACATTTAATCTGGGTAATTTCTCCTCTAAAACCCGTTCTTCCTATAATTTCTTCAACAATTGCAGGAACTGCAAATTCTGAAACAATCTTATCAGAACCTTTAGAACCTTGTTGTTTTTTCTCTTGTTTTTTTTGTGTTTTTGCCATTTTAATTTGATTTGTTCTTAATTATCAATTTAGAATAGACTAGACCTTTAAAACCTTCATCCAGAGACTCATAACCACAACTACTATCATATGCACAATCATAACCTTTTTCATTAAGAATAGGAACAATTTTTTCTAACTCTCCAAAAATATGCAATGAATTTCTGACTAATTCAACCTGAGAACAATTTCTATTACTTAAAGATTCTTCAACATGTTTTATTATTTGATCAGTTTCCATCTTAAGCTAATAGCAAATTTATTTTTTCAAACCAGCAATTTCTTTTTCTGCATCGCCTGCTTCAATCACTGCAATTGAAGATGCAGAAACCTGAATACCTACTGCAAGACCCAATTTTTGCTTACTATCCACTTCCTGGCAGGGAATTCCTTTTTCCTTGCATAAAACAGGAATATGCTGAACAATTTCCTTTGGCTCAACATCACTGGCATAAGCAACAAAATTTGCAGTTCCACGCTCAATAGCTTTTGTAACTTCGTTTGTTCCTTTTTCTATTTTGCCTGTTCTCTTTGCTGTTTCAATTATTTGATATGCATCCATTTTCAGATTTGTCTTATTTAATTAACAAATGAACAGAGAACTCTAAAATAAGAATCCTCACTATTCGTTCATCGGATAACTAATTCAGAAAATATGTATTTATAAAGCTTTGGTTACACAACATAAAATTAACTAAAATACATTCAATCTTTTACGTCTTATAATAATCACTGAAAGAAAAACAACAATTGTCAAAATACAAACAAGTAAAATCAATTTTTTATAATCTAAAAATTTCCAAATAGGTAACTTTGCCTTTATTTTAAAATTAGAACTTTCAACAAAAGTTCCATCAGGAGAAACTAATTCAACCTCTAAAGTATATTCACCTTCAGGCAGATTAAAAGTAGAAAAATCTTTTTTATAAGTTTTGTATTCATCTGCAGAGATGGTTTCAGATTCATAGAAAACAACACCTCCGGAAAAAACTTCCTCAAAAGAACTTCCATCAAAAGATTCTACAACAAGATTTTCATTTCCATAATCAGAACAAAGAATCACTTCAACCTCATCAACCAAAACAGGAATGCTAAAATTCAACTGAATAAATGAATTAGCAAACCTGTCACACCAACGGTAATTTTGATATGTCGCTCCGTCAAAAATTAATTCTGGCTGATCATTGTGAACAGCATTAGGATATTGATGAGAAGAAAAAGTACTTACAATTAAATCTGAACTTGTTTCTGCACTGACAAAAGAAGATAAAAAAACAAAAACAAAAAATATAAAACATAAAAACAAAAATTGTTTAGAATTAATAGATTTCTTAATTTTATTTCTTTTTTCAGCCATATTCAAGAAAATTAATTATTTCTTTTTAAACACTTATGTATTATAAAGTATATTTTAAAGAGATTTATTAAATGAAAAAATTCCATTATCTCCAGATAACATTTACTTCATCTGTTCTCTGTCTTGGATTAATATCAATATTATCCAATTTCTCATGTGAAAAAACATTTGCACCTGCATTAAACATTACCTCTCCTAAAACCGCAATCATTGCCCCATTATCAACTAATAAACTTCTCTCAGGGCAAAAAAACTCTACTTTTTCAAAATCACTTCTCTCAGAACACATTATTTTGCACATTTCCTGCAATCTTAAATTGCATGCAACTCCCCCTCCCAAAAGTAATTCTTTTTTTCCCGTATGTGCCAAAGCTCT
>CAZWUT010000019.1:0-8764 GCA_964636765.1 Candidatus Woesearchaeota archaeon
AACTTTTCTTTTCCATCTTGTTGTAATTTTGGAGTTACTATGGTTTATAAAGTTTTGTATTCTCTATTATATATTTTATTTTTCTTATTTTATAGTGTTACAAAAGTTTATAAAATTAAAGGTTTTTTATCTGTTATATTAATAAAAGGTTGAAATGGTTTTAAAATCTCGAGAGAATTCTGTAGGTGCATGGTCTTTTTTAGTGGGGGTTATTTTAGCAATCTTCATCGGAATTGGAACAACTTTAATCCCTATTCCAGCTCTTGTGAGATTTAGTCCTCAAATTTATGGAATACTGATTATCTTAGGTTTAATTATTGGGTATTGGAATGTTCCAAGCGGGAAAGACGCTCAAAGTTTCTTAATATCCGGAACAGTATTGGTAATAGTAAGCAGGTTTGGTATGGAAAGTGTTACTGGTTCTTTAATTGGAATTGGAATAGGAGATATAGTTACTTCAATATTCGGGGCATTATTAGTCTTATTTGTTCCTGCAACAATAATCGTAGCTTTGAAAAGTGTTTTTTCTATTGCACAGGTATAGGAATTAATAAAGGAAATTCTTATTATTTATATATGGAAGTAGAATTTAAATTCTATAAGAGGATATCAATGAAATAACCCAAGAAATTTATGAAAAAATGATAAATCCTGAAGAGAGTTGAAATTTTGGGTGTAAATATATTGGCAAATTGCGATTAAAACTAATAAAAATCCAATTTCTCTTTTTTAGGAGCAGGCTTGTCAGCTTCCTTATAGACTTTTGCAAAAGAAGGAGTAGCAATTACAATATTCTCTCCAAATCCTGCAATTGTTCCTTCAAGAGCATCAACTGTCTTTTTAATCTTTGAAACAGCTCTCTTTAATTCAATAGAATCTTTTTGTCTTAATCCCTTTATATCAATAACTGCAATTGTATAACCATCTCTTAAAGCAGTTAAAATATCATTAACATCCTCATATTGCTTAAGTCCAAAAAGTTTTACAATAACTTTATTTTCTTTAGGTTTTTCAGAATCTAAATCAATCTCTAAATATTCCTCTTCGTCATTATCCATAGAACCTGATAAAACTTTTTTTAATTTATTAAATACCATGATAGACTTAAAAATAAATTATTTATAAATATTTCGTAGATTTAGTATATATTATAAATTAGTCAGATGGCTTTGTTAATTCTTCCCTTATCCTCTCAAGTTGAGAAGTCAGAGCTTCTTCCTGTTTTGAGATTGTTTTATTTCTAAGCTCCAAAATCTTCTGCTTGCTTTCAAGTTCTTTTTTTATCTCTGATTTTTCAGTTTTAATCATTAATTGTCCTATTATTTTAAAGACATCATCTCCTGATTTTTCCAGTTCTTTTAATGCTGCGCTTGTTTCAGAGGCTTCCATTTGAAATGCCTGCTTTTGCATAAGCAAATTCTGCAAATTCTGCTCTAAAATTTGCATTTCCTGAATTTTTTTGTTTTGGTCTTTCATTTTAAAAATCAGATGGCTTTAATTTTCTTAACTTTTGTTCTTGGTTTAAAAAAAATCTTTGCTCCGCAATGAGGGCAAATAAATCTTTTTTCAAGAGTCTTGCTAAGAATTTTCTTTTCACATTTGAAACATTTGTATGTTGCCATTATATTTTTTGTATTTATGGGTTTTTAATATTTGCCTATTCTTCCAGATAAAATGTATCTGATGCAAATTTTTTACTGCACTTTGAACATTCCCAGATTCCTTTTGATAATCTTTTAACACCTGGTTTTTTGCAAAAAGGGCATTTTTGTTTTAATCTTTGTTTTGATTCAACACCAACTAATCTGGCTCTGACTTTTTTTCCGTATCTTGAGCCAAATCTTCCTGCTGATTTTGATTTTTTTGATTTTGTCGGCATTTTATATTATATGGGGCTACCCGGATTTGAACCGGGGTCGCGAAGTCCCAAACCTCGAAGGCTACCAGGCTACCCCATAGCCCCATTAAATTTTATGAGCCAGAGGAATTTATAAACCTAATCATTTTTTTGCTACAGGTTCTGCAGGGCTTTTTTCAGTTTTTTCTTCCTTAGATTCTTTCTTTTCAGCTTCAGCTTCTTTCTCTGCCTGCTCTAATTTCAACTTAGCATCCTGTTTAGATTTTACTTCACTAAAATAATCATTTAATTCTTTTCTTTTTTCAGGAGAAGTTTCTGTTTTTTCCTGAGAAATTTCTGAATTGTATTTTCCTGCATCAATATCTTCTTCAATTTCTTTTGCGGATTTGCTTTCAATAAGAATTCCAAGACTTGCACATGTTCCAACAACCGTTTTAACTGCAGACTTCAAATCCTTGCAAAGCAAATTCTGCATTTTTGTTTTTGCAACTGAAATAATCTGTTCAATTGAAGCATTTGCAACCTGTAATTTAGCCTGCACTCCCGAACCTTTTTGAACTTTTAATTCATTTTTCAGCAATTCTGAAACAGGAGGTGAGAAAACCCTGACTTCAAAAGTTTTATTTCCCAAGTCTACCTCAAGCTCAACAGGAACTTTTAATCCCTTAAAATTTTCAGTGGCTTTGTTTACTTCTTCAATAACTTTGTTTATTGGAATTCCTGCCGGACCAAGTTTCTGGCTTAAAGCAGGCCCTGGTTTCATATTTCCGCCTTCTGCTAAGATTTTAATTTGCATTTTATTCTAATTCTTCCTCGGATTCTCTCCGGACAACTTTAATATTATCCACTTTAACTGTTACAGGCAATGGAACAACTGCCCCAAGCAAACTGACAACTACTTCTTCTTTTTGTTTGTCTATTCTTAAAACTTTTGCTTTTTCACCTTTCAAAGTTGCACCAATCATTTCAACAATATCTCCTTCTTTAATTGAAATTGTTTCCACAGAAGGCTGGACCATTCCTTGAATTTCTTTAAAACTAATTGTTTTACCAATGATTCCTTTAACATAGGGCAGATTAAAAACAGATTCTTCAGCACTATCACGGTCTTCAGCTTCCAAAAGAATATATCCCCGAAGTCCGTGAGGTCTTGAAACAGAATAGACATTAAGATTTTTTTTCTTAACTTTGTCTGCAATCATATCGACTGCTCTCTCTTCTTTGTTTGTTGTTACTTTAATAATAAAAATCATTTTGTTCCAACTACTTCAAATACTTTAGAAGTAGATATATTTAAGTGAAATTGGGGCTTTATAAAATTATTGTTTTTTGAGTTTCCTGAATTTTTTAACAAGACTATTTTCTGAAAAACTTTTATAAAATTCTTTTTCAACAGCCATTATTTTTTTCTTAAATGGATTATGAATAACAAAAACATTGTCTCTAAGAACTGTCTTATCTAAATCAAATGCATAAACTTCTGGATTTCCTTTTGAATCTTTAAATAAAAAACTCCAATTTCTTTCTGCTTTAGGAGAATATCTTTTTCCAAGATAAATTCCTTTCATTGGTTTTGTACAATCAAGCTGGACATTATATAATCTCCCATATTTTAAATCCATAATAAATCCTCTTCAGAATTAGTTTATTAATATTATTATAATTGCTTATTTAATCTTAAACAAAGGCTTTCATTGCAATAGAAATCAAAAACCCCAAAAGACCGAGAATTCCAATTCCAATTGCAGAAACTTTTGAGATTTGTTCAAATTCCTGTTTTGTTGGTTTTTTCAAAGTATGCCATACTCTTCTACACTTTAATAAAAATGATTTTGTTTTTCCCATAATTTAATTAGAAATGTTGGGTTTAAAATAATTTTGGTTTATTCAAAAAATTCAATTCCCAATTCATCCTCAATTTCACGGTGTTTTATTGATTCAATTGATTCACCGTGCCCTGTAATCTGAGAACTTTTAACTCCTGTAACTATTAATAATACCCTGATTGATTTATCCATATCCTCGGAAATCTGTGCACCGCCAATTAATTTAGCTTCTGGACTTAACTTATTTCCAACCTCCCCAATAATCGTTTTATACTCATCAAGGCTCATATCTGAACCCCCAATAACATTTACCAAAGCTCCTGTTGCATTTGAAATATCAACATCTAATAAAGGATTTTGAATTGCTTTTTCCACAGCATCCTTTGCACGGGTTCCGGAAGCATCTGATTCACCCATACCAATTAATGAAACCCCTCCATCAACCATCACAGCTTTAACATCTGCAAAATCCAAATTGACAAGACCAGAAGTTGTTACAAGTTCAGTTATTCCTTTTACAGAATTTGTTAAAATTTCATCAGCAATTTTAAATGCAGTGTGTAAAGGCAAGTCTGGTGCAAGTTCCAATAATTTGTCATTTGGGATTACAATTAAAGTATCTACAATGGATTCCAATTTTTCCAGGCCATTCATAGCATTTTCTAATCGTTTTTGTCCTTCAATTGTAAAAGGTAATGTAACTATTCCTATTGTTAAAGCACCTTGTTTTTTTGCAAGTTTTGCAACTTCAGGAGCTGCACCAGTTCCAGTCCCGCCTCCAAGACCGCATGTTATGAAAACCATATCGCTTCCAGAAATCTTTTTCTTTATTTCAGATTCTGATTCTTTTGCTGCTTCCTGCCCAATAGAAGGATTGCTTCCTGCACCCATGCCCTGAGTTAATTCACGGCCAATTAAGATTTTCTGGTCTGCGTTTGCATATAATAAATCCTGAGCATCAGTATTAATAGCAATTAATTCTCCGCCTTTTATGCCAATTTCACGCATTCTTGAAAGAGAATTTCCACCACCGCCTCCGACACCAACAACTTTTATTTTTGCTGATTGTTTTTTAAGAAGTTCTGCAAGTTCTGCATCAACTGCTTTTAAATCTGATGATAAATCCAAAGAGAAAGAATCACTTCTTTCAAATACATCTTCCATATTAAAAGAACATAATTGTGCTTTATAAAAATTATTGTGTTATTTGGGAAGGTTTTTATAGAAAAAACCTTAATTAAAAATATGAAGAAAATACTTGATTATCTTGCAATTCCCGGAGGTTCAAAAGGAGATTTAAAAAAATCTAAGAAAAAAAGAGCTGTAAAAGAAATTAATAAGCGTCCAGTGGATAATATAATAATTTTACAGGGCAGGGACAGTGAAGAGGATATTCTTTATCTTGGGACAATCTTGGAAAAAGGGGATAGGATAGGTTTTGATACATTTCCTTTGCATTATAAAGAGTATAAAGTTTTAATTAAAAAAGCAATAAGAGATAAAAAATTTCCAAAAGGAGTTAAAACAGAAAATCTAAAAATTCCTCAGGATACAAAAATGTGGTTGTATGGGGTTTTAGGATTGAATGAAGAAAAATTAAAAAAGAGAAAGTTGAATTATCTGAAAAACAGGCATGATAATTTTTATAGGAAAATTAAAAAAATAGTTCATTGGTTTGTGAGGCTTGATTAATTTTTATTTTTCTCGTCTTTTTTAGGTTCAACTTCTTTAACTTCCAATTCCAAATCCAATATTTCTTTGTATTTATCTTTAAAAATCTCAACAAACTGCTTTAATCCTTTATCAACTTCCAGAATAATTTTTTTATCTTTAATTTCAAATTTTAATTCTTTTCTGAATAAAAAATCATTTATTGCATTAACTTTTTCATTTAAATCTGTGATTTTTTTCAGAATTTTAATATTGTAAGTTACATCTTTTCCTGCAAGGGGATTATTAAAATCAACCATGACTCTCCCCCCGGAAACTGTCAGGATTTTAGCAGCCCTATTATCAAAATTAAACATGGCTCCTGGAACAGGATTTACATTATGCTGTTTAAAAACTTTCATTGGAATCATCTGAACAAATTTAGCTTCACGCTTTCCAAAAGCATTTTCAGGTGTTAAATCTATTTTGAATTCTTTTGGAAATTTCTCAGCTTCTTTTCCAATTAAATAATTATCAATTCCCTGCAAAAACATATTTTGTCCAAGTGCAAAAGTAAAAGGTTTTGCCTGTTCAGAATTGAAATCAGGATTTATTTTTTTCAGTTCTGAAGAGATATTTGAATCAAAAATTTCATTAGTGTCTTTAATCCTTGCTGTAAATTCAATTTCTATTACATCATTTTTTCCAAGTTTCATGAATTTCTGAAAAGAAGGTTGCTTAAAAAGTTTATGGAAATATTTGGAATTTAAATTTTTTATAATTACGCAAACTTTTATAAATATAACTTTTTTTTGTTAATTATGGTTTTAAAAATTATTAATGCTACAGAAGCAAAAGTCGGGACAAATATTCTTATTGAGGGTGCATCATGCACTATAAAAAGTATTGACATTTCTAAAACAGGTAAACACGGTCATGCAAAATGCCGTATTGAAGCTGTTCCAATAATTGGGGGAAATAAAAAAGTTTTTGTGATTCCAGGACATGACAGACTGGAAGTTCCAAATGTTGACAAAAGAAAAGCTCAAATTCTTTCCAAATCAGGAGGAAATGTTAATTTAATGGATTTGGAAAGCTTTGAAACTCTTGATGTTCCTTGTCCAGACAGTGAAGTCTTTGAGCAACTTGAAGTTGACGGAAATTGTGAATATTGGGATATTGAAGGTGAAAAGATTGTTAAAAGAAAATTGTGATTATGAATAGGAAACTTTAAAAACAAGTTTTCTAAATTTAATATATGGCAACTAAAATTCCAGAAGCTCAGAATAGATTATTTAAGAATGTCTTTGTATGTTGCAAATGTCAGACTAAAGTAAGAGCAGACCCTCAAAAAATTCTCAAAGGGAAAGTTAAATGCAGAAAGTGCAAGAAAAATTCTTTCAGAACCTTGAAAAAGAAATGAACATAATTAAATTTGAGTTCATTGTGGGTTGCCCACAGACATTTGTCACTCCCGAAAATAATCTCTCAAAATCAAAATAAATCCTGGAGATTTATTTTCCAAACCCGTGTGAGGGCTAAAAGGATTATATCTCATTCTGAATTCGTGATGGTCTTTGCAAAATTTTAATTCATTTGCAAGTATCTGTACCTTTCTATTTTTCCGGTTGTTGTCGGTCTATGGGTTGCTGTCTGAATATGTTTAATTTCTTAAAATTGCCATTCTTTTAAGATAAATTTTTCCGGATTTTTCATATTTTTTCTTTATTTTATCCCATCCTTCATAATTTTTTATCAGGGCTTTTTCTAATTTTTCACTAAAAATATTATATTTGATTTCTTCAAGAATTTCATCCTGTCTTTCTTCAATAACTTCATAAAACTTTCTTTTTGCTTCTTCTGAGAAATTTATTAACATTTTAATTATTTTCTTTAACTAAAAGAACTATTGGGTCTGTTTTTATAATGTTGTTCATTAAATCTTCCTCAAAACTTCTTGACATTTTTCTTAATCTGCTTTCATATTTGCTAATCTTTTTTTCTCTTTCCTGGGTTTCTAAACTGACAACTCCTTCAAGAGTTTCTTTTTCTCTTTCTGAGATGATTAACTGCTTTTTTTTAATGTTCCAGAGAATTTTTAATTGCTTTTGATATTCTTTTCTTTGATTTTCATATTTTTTTAATCTGTCTATTTCTATTTGAATTTTTAAATATTTGTCTTCAATAGGCAGATTTCTTTTTTCAATTCTCTCAACATATTTAAAAAATTCTTTGTAAAATTCTTCTTTTCCTTTTTCTGAAAAATCAAAAACCATTTTAATTTCTTGAAAATACCCTGTATTTATTTAAGAAAAAATACTTATCAATTCCATTAAAATCTTTAAAGTTTATATATTCCTCTATTGATTTTCCAAGAATTCTTGTATATTTTAAGGCTTCTTTGTTTTTTTCATTTAATCTGTCTAAAATAGAAATCCTCTTTTTGTTTAATTCGGTCTGTTTTTTTTGCAGTTCATAAACTCTCTTTTCAAGTTCTATGTTTTTTAAAAGAGTCTCTTTTGTTTCATCAGAAATATCAGAATTAATTATCCTATTTCTTCTTTTTTCAAGATTTGCATAATAATCCAATTCTTTGTCTGAAATCATTTGATATACGCTTATAACATTACTTAAACAAATTAACAAGAATAATAATTAAAATAAGGAATATAAGAATTCCTATTAAAAACCAGAAAGTTCCCATTTGTTTTTCTTCATAAACTTTTGGAAGTTCGTTTTCACAAAGTGTTTTTTCAATAGGTTTATTGTATTCAACTTCACAGCTGTTTTTATCATAACAATCTCTTGTCATCATTCCGTCAATACATTCACTCCATCCAGAGCAAATCCAGTTTGTTGAGCAGAACTGAACAAATTCAGTTTTTCCGATTCTTCTTGGTTTATCATCATCTTCACACTCTCCACAATCCTGCGGACATGATTCACAATTTTCATTTCCATTACATTTTTGGTCTCCGCAATAATTTCCTTTTTCAGTTTCTATCTCACAATCATTATTACACCATTCACATTCTTCATCATAACCCGGAACACAAACTTCTCCGTTTGACGAACCTGCATCACATTCTTCACCCATTTCCCAGATTCCGTTTCCACAAACAGGTTCCTCTTCTTCTATTTCACATTCTGAAGAACAACCATCACCATTATCATTATTTCCATCATCGCATTCTTCACAAGATTGTTTTATTCCATCACCACAATAATTTGTAATTGTTTTGTTTTCACATGTACTTGAACAATAAGTACAGCTTGTCCCATAAGAAGCCCAGCATAAAAATCCATTGAATATCCCTAAATCACATTCTTCACCAAGTAATAAATCTAAATTTCCATCACCACAGTATTCTTCAATAGCACAATTAGCAGAACATCCATCTCCATCTAAATTATTTCCATCATCACATTG
>CAZWUT010000020.1:0-8533 GCA_964636765.1 Candidatus Woesearchaeota archaeon
AGCTCTTTTTAATGGAACTGAATTTTTTATTAAAGGTTCCATACTTTTTAATAAACCTTTTGTCATTGCTGTAACAATAATTCCCGGGCAGATAGCATTTACATTAATTTTTCCTGCATATTCAGTAGCCATTGTTCTTGTTAATTGTATTACTGCACCTTTGCTTGCATTATAAGCAGCAGAACCTGCGAAAGCATGATGTCCTGCAACAGAAGCAATATTAATAATTTTCCCGTTTTTTTTCATTTTGGGAAAACAATGCTTAGCCATAAAAAAATATCCTCTTAAATTAATATTTAACATTTTATCCCAGTCTTCAGATTTTGTGGTATTTATCGGTGTTGGATAAAAAACTCCGGCATTATTAACTAAAATATCAATAGAACCAAATTCCTTTTTTATTTTATTTATCACATTTCTAATTTCTTCTTCACTTGAAACATCAAGTTTGTAATATTTAGATTTTGTTTTTAGTTTTTTTGCAACTCTTTCCCCGTTTTTTAAGTCAAGAATAGCTACTTTAGCTCCTTGTCTAGAAAATGCAAGTGCAATAGATTCTCCTATACCTCCAGAAGCCCCAGTAACAACAGCAACTTTATTTTTTAGATTAAACATTTTCACATCCTTTTTTATAAAAGAAAAATAACTTTCTTATTTATAAATCTTACCTTATAGTATTTTTATAAAAGATTCTATCACAATAATCCTTATAATATTTTATAGCAAGGAAATGTATGAAAAGACTAATTAATAAATTAAAAATACCTGTTTTTGCTGGAATTTCAAGTCTTATTTTAAGCAATAAAGTAATTTCTCAGGATGCCTTTGCATTGTCAGAAATTGGTGTTGTTAAAGGTTCAGGAACAGAATATGTAATCCCTAGGGAAAAAGCTGAAAAAGAATTACATAAACTTGCAAAAAATAAATTAAGTCCTCCTTCTGGAGATGATTTTAACATTGATGAAACTTTAATGAATTATCTTTGTTTAGAGGATGAAAAGATAATTTCAAAAGAATTTGACGGATTTGGAGTTTGGGAATACAGCTCAAATAACAAAATAAAATCTTTTGCAGAACTTTCTGAAAAAGAAAGACTAAAAAGAAGGAATGAAATTGTAAGAATAATTCTAGCAGCTAAAGACAAATCTTTTAAGAAAAACAAATTTAAAGAAAAAAATATAAATAAATTTTACAGATTAATTAAACCTCATGGCTTTTATGTAAATTACAAAGAGTTACCTTCAGATTATTAAAAATGATGGCTGTAATTTTACCAACTGGTTTGAAAATTTCTTTACAAAAAGAAGAGAAATCAAAAGAAAAACTTGAATGCATTGTAAGCGGATTTAACAATATGAAAGTATTTCTTAATATTGTTGATAAAATTGAAAAGCAGGATTCATGGGAAGAAAAGGGATTTCATATAGAATGTTTGCCTTTGGGTATGGAACTCAGAAGAAGTTCAGAAATTTATATTTATTTAAGTAAAGAAAGATGGAATGATTTAACAACAAAATACGACCCTGAATCTCTTGGAGGATATTTTGAGAGCAGATCCAAATATGACAGATGCTCTTTTCACTATTGGGATGAAAAAATGATTCCAAAAAGAGAGTTTTAGATAACTTAATAAAGTAAAATTTTTAAAAAATCAAAACATTTATAAGTTTTGGAGATATAAAAAAGGTATATACGCTCACCATTGCTTGCAATGGGTGAGCATCTTTTTTAAAATGAAAAGAGTTTCTGTGTTTATTGGTGGAAATAATTTTTACCATGGTTTAAGAAATTTGTATGGCAAAGACAAAAGTTTAAAGAAATTTGGTTTTCATAAATTTATAAACTTCTTGATTAAAGGGAATGATTTAATGGAAATATTTTATTATAATGCCCAGCTTGACAAATTAAAAGATTCAAGAAAATTCTCCAGTCAAAAAGAATTTTTTGACAGATTAAAAAAGATAAAAAATCTTAACCTCATTTTATGTAAATTACTCAAGAGGAAAATTCCCAGAACTAATGATTTTTATTATGTTTTAAAAGAAGATGACATTCATATGGCGGTTGATATAGTGGAAGGAGCTTGTGAAAATAAATTTGACAAAGCAATTCTGATATCAGGAGACGGGGATTTTGTTCCTGCTGTAAAAGCTGTTAAAAAAAGGAATAAAAAAGTAATTAATGTTTATTTTAAGAAAAGCTCTTCCAGAAACCTTAAAAATGATTGTGACGAATCTATTGAATTAAATAAAAAAATACTGGATAACTTTTTTAATTAAAATGTTATATATAATTGGTTTAGGATTAAATAAAAATGGAATTTCCCGAGAAGGAATGGATGCTATTAGCAAGTGCAAAAAAGTTTATTTGGAAAATTACACTGTTGATTTCCCTTATTCTATGGGTGAATTGGGAGAAATTATTGGAAAAAAAGTAATTCCTGCTGACAGGGAAAAAGTTGAAAGTCTGGAAATTGTTGATGAGGCTGAAAAAATGAATATTGCACTTTTAGTTTATGGAAGCCCTTTAACTGCTACAACACACATTTCTTTGGTTGAAGAAGCAAAAGCTATTGGAATTAAATGCGAAGTAATTTACAGTGCTTCTGTTCTGGATGCTGTTGCAGAAACAGGTTTGCAAATTTACAAATTTGGAAAAATAACTTCAATGCCTGCCTGGGACTCAAAAAAGAATTTTACCCCTGATAGTTTTATGGAAATTGTAAAAGAAAATGAATCTATTAAAGCGCATAGTTTAATTTTAATTGATATTGGTTTGGAATTTCAGGAGGCTTTAGAGCAGTTGGAAAAATCAGCAGAAAAACATGATATTAAATTAGATAAATTAATTGTATGCCAATCTTTAGGAACTAAAAAATCAAAGATTTTTTACAGGAATATTTATGAATTTAAAGAATTTACAGGCGTAAGAAAGCCATATTGCATAATTATTCCTGCAAAAAAATTGCATCATTTAGAAGAAAGTTTTTTGAGGGGATTTGAGTGATTATTTTATCATCATAATCTAACACAATAATTCTTTTAAAATCAAATAATAACAAAAATTTGTGGAAAAAGAAAAATTATCAAATATAGAAATAAAAATAATTAATGCCACATTAAAATATCTAAAAGAAAAAAATAATGGCCTTTCTATTGGAATTAGACAATATGCAAAAGATAGCTTTTCTATTTTTGTAAGGGATACTGAAACTAAAACAAATCTTTTTTGGATTTGTTATTCTGGTAATGGAAAAAGTGAGGAGATGACAGTTTATGAAAGCAGAAAACATAGAGGGAATTATAAAAAAGAATATAAGGAATTTTTAATTAATGAAATTCCAGAGATAAAAGACAGAATCTTTTCATATCCGCGTATTTAATCCTTCTCATACAAATAAACCATTCCTTCAAGCATTCCTTTTTTTCCTAATTGTTTTTTGATTTTCCAGTTTGGAAGTTTCCAGTTGTGTGAAATTACTTTTGTTCCTTTCCTTAATTCCATATTAAACTTTTTTTCAAGCCTTTTTGTTATTGAACTAAACTGGAAAAAAACTATTTTATTAAAGTGATTCAGATTAACATTCCAAAAACTTTTCCAGTAAATCTTTATTTGGTTTTGCAGTTTTAATTCAGATATTTTTCCTCTTGAAATCCAGACTAAAAAAGGATTTATTTCAAAACCATATATTTTTGCCTGAGGATTTTTTTTAGCTAAAGCAATGCAGACTCTTCCGTCACCAGAACCTAATTCTGCAATTTTATCTCCTGATTTTGGATTTGTTAATCTAAGGATATTTTTCATAGAACTTTTTCTTGTAATATCATAAGGTGCTCCAAAAAGCCACGGAATTATAAAAAACCAGGCAGTTATTATAATGCAAATTATCAAAATAATAATGAAAATTGTGAATAACATAAAATAGTATGAAAATTATTGTTTATATTGTTTTTTAAAATCAGGGAAAAGTGTAAAATAAAGAAATAGGTATTTTATCAAAAGCATTCTCATTTTCAAATGTTTCATAAGAAGTGATTGTTTTTGCTTCATTCATGTCTGGATGTAATCTGTTAATTCCATTCATTTCACACCAAGTTTCATAATTAAGATTAATTTCGAGATTTGAGTAAAATTTTTTTCTGTCAGAGAGGCATAATTGGGAAATTAATCTGTCAATAGGCAATGGAGGAAGAATTATTTCATTATTACCCATGTATTTTAATGTGATGAAGAATATTTAAAGATTTAGATTATCAAAAATATTAAAAATACCCAAACCTATCAAAACTTGTTAAAATGTATGACTTTAAAAAAATTGAAGAAACAGCCAAAAAGAAACTAAAAAGATACTCAAAAGAAATAAAAGCAGCTGTGCAAGATAATGATAAAAAACCCTTATTCAGTTTTCTTGAAGGACCTCCTACTGCAAATGCCCCTCCGGGACTGCATCACCTTGAAGTCAGAACTTTTAAGGACATAATCTGCAAGTTTAAATTCATGAATGGTTTTTCTGTTCCAAGAAAAGGGGGTTGGGATTGTCATGGTTTGCCTATTGAAGTCCAGGTTGAAAAAAAACTAAATCTTGGAAATAAAAAAGAGGTTGAAGAATATGGGATTGATAAATTTACAAAACAATGCAGAAAAGACGTTTTTTCAAATATAAAGGAATGGAATGAATCTACTAAAGAATTAAATTATTGGGTTGATTTGGAAAATCCTTACATTACATTAGAAACAAGCTATATGGAAAGTGTTTGGTGGAGTTTAAAAGAACTTTACAAAAAAGAGTTATTATATGAAGGATATAAAGTTGTTCCTTTTTGTCCTAGATGCGGAACTCCTTTATCAAGTCATGAAGTTGCCCAGGGATATAAAGACATTAAAGAAGAATCTGTTTATATTGCATTTAAATTAAAAAGCCCCAAATCAAAAAAGAATGAATATATCTTAGCATGGACAACAACACCATGGACTTTGCCTGGAAATGTTGCATTGGCTGTTAATCCAAAAGTTGATTATATAAAAGTTCAGCTTCCTGACAAAGATTTTTTAATTGTTGGAAAAGAAAAATTAAACCTGATTAAAGGAGATTATAAAATCACTGAAAAATTAAAAGGAAAGGACCTTGTTGGAATGGAATATGAACCTCTTTATAATATTAAAGAAACACAAAATAAAAATTCCCATAAAGTTATTCCTGCTGATTTTGTTACAACAGAAGACGGAACAGGAATTGTTCATACTGCTGTAATGTATGGAGAAGATGATTATAATGTTGGAATGGCTTTGGGGTTGCCTGCAGTTCATACTGTGGGGCAGGATGGAAAGTTTTTGGATATTGTTCCTGATTTTATTAAGGGAAAATTTGTAAAATCTGCAGAAAAGGATATAATTGAAGATTTGAAAAAAAGACATTTGCTGTTTAAAATTGAAAAGTTTGAACATTCTTATCCGTTTTGCTGGAGGTGTGACAGCCCATTAATTTATTATGGAATTAATTCTTGGTTTATTAATGTCCCAAAAATAAAAGATAAATTAGTTGAAATAAATAAATCTATCAATTGGGAACCAAAACACATTAGAGATGGAAGATTTGGCAAATGGTTGGAAGGTGCAAAAGATTGGGCTTTGTCAAGATTTAAATTCTGGGGAACTCCGCTTCCAATCTGGAAATGCTCTGATGAAAAATGCAAAAAAGAAAAAATTATAGGTTCTATTGAAGAATTAAAAAAAGAAGCAGTTAATTTTCCTAAAAATGAAACAGATTTGCACAAGTCGTTTGTTGATAAAATAAAATTAAAATGTGAATGTGGAAAAGAAATGGAAAGAATCAAGGATGTGATTGATTGCTGGTATGATTCAGGAAGTGCAACATTTGCACAATTCCATTATCCCTTTGAAAATCAAGAAGAATTTGAAAGAAGATTTCCATATGATTTTATTTCAGAAGCAATTGACCAGACAAGAGGGTGGTTTTACACATTACATGTCCTTGCAGGAGCTTTGTTTGACAAGCCAGCTTACAAAAACTGCATTTGTGCGGGGCATGTTGTTGATGATAAAGGAGAGAAAATGTCAAAAACAAAAGGCAATATAATCAAGCCAAAAGACATAATCAGCAAAACAGGTGTTGATGCTGTGAGACTGCAGTTTTGCACAAATGATGCAGGAAATCAAAAAAGATTTTCTTATGAATTAATGAAAGAGCAGGTTTTAGGATTTTTGAATGTTTTATACAATTGTGAAAGTTATTATAAACAACTTGATGATATTAAAAATAAAAAAAGAATTGACTCTGGAACAAAGCCCCATGTCTTATCTGTCTCGACGCAGTCAGTCAAACAAGAGGACAAATGGATTTTAAGCAAACTTAATTCTCTGATTAAAGATGTAACTGAAGGACTAAATAATTATGAACTGGGAAAACCATTTGAAAAAATAATGAACTTTATTGTAAATGATTTTTCAAGAGGATACATTAAAATGACCCGTGAAAGGGAAAATACAAAAGAAGTTATCAAAGAAATCCTTGAAAAAGTTTCATTAATTTTAGCTCCTTTTGCACCGTTTATTTCAGAATATATTTATGATAATTTTTCAGAGAAATCTGTTCATTTATCAAATTGGCCAAAACCCGAAAAGAAAAAAATTAACCTTGAACTTGAAAAAGAAATGGTGTTGGTTATGAAAATAATTGAATCAGGTCTTGCTGAGCGTGACAAAAGTCAAATTGGACTTAAATGGCCTTTAAAGAGAATGGTTGTTTATGGAAAAAATCTGGATTTTGAAAAAGAGTTAATTGAAATAATAAAAGAGCAGTTAAATGTTAAAAAAACCTCATTTAAAAAACTTGATGAATTAAAAATTGAACTTGACACAAAATTAACTCCTGAATTAGAGGCTGAAGGTTATGCACGTGAAATTTCAAGACAGGTTCAGGCATTTAGAAAGAAACTTGGTTTGCAGAAAAAGGATAAAATTGAACTGGAAATCTCAGCAGAGAATGAATTGATTAAAAAGTTTGAAAGCCAGAAAAATTTTATTAAAGAGAGGACAAATGCAAAAACTCTGAATTTTGTTATGACTCTTAAGGAAACATTTAAAAATAGAGTTGACTTTAAAGTAAAAGATAAAAAGGGTGTAATTGGAATTATTTGTTAGAATAACTACCGATAAGTAATCCAATAAATTTACTCTTTCACCATAACAAAGTTTAAAAACAAAAAAAAGTATGAATAAATATAAAAATGATAGTCAAAGATGAATTTTTAAGCAGGTTAAGAAAGATTTTTGACCTGAATTTGTATGAAGTTAAGGTCTGGACAGCATTGCTGTCCCGTGGTACAAGCACTGCAGGTGAATTAAGCAATATTTCTGATGTTCCGCGTTCAAGAACATATGATATTTTAGAAAGCCTTGAAAAAAAAGGCTTTATTGTGATGAAATTAGGAAAACCAATAAAGTTTGTTGCATTAAAACCAGAAGAAGTTGTTGAAAGAGTTAAGAAAAATTTAGTGGTTCATGCACAAGAAAGATCCAAGAGACTTGATTCTCTAAAAAATGATGAAGTTCTTGAGGAATTAAGTACATTATTTACAAAAGGAATTAAATTTGTTGAGCCTACAGAGCTTTCAGGAAGTCTCAGAGGAAGGCAAAATTTATATAATCATCTTGATATGATGGTCAGAGATGCTGAAAAAACCATTACACTTGTTACAACTCCTGAAGGTTTAAACAGAAAACTTGAAGCATTAATGCCTGTTCTTGAAAAGGCAAAAAAGAGGGGGGTTAAAATAAGAATTGCTGCACCAATTAACAGCAATAATATAAGGGTTGCAAAAGAATTGAAAAAAGTTGCTGAAGTTAAGAACTTAGAAAATATTAAAGCAAGATTTATTATAACTGATTCAAACCAGTTAATGTTCATGCTTTTGGATGATGAAAAATTCCATCCAAATTATGATATTGGTATTTGGATTAGCACCGAATTCTTTGCTATGGCTTTGGAGCAAATGTTTGAACTTGCTTGGAAAGATATGAAAGCTGTTAGATAAAAATGCCTTGGAAAAATCTAAGTTATTCTAAAAAAGGAGCGCTGATTGGTTTTTTAATATATCTTCTATTAATCTTATTATTTAAGTTAGGGGGAATTACTGGATGCCAGATTCCTATGAATGAGGAAGGGGAAATATTGGTTGGAGCTATGTGTTTAACCAGTTTTCAAGAAATTATTTTATCTGTAATTCAGCTCTTAAGCATCCCAATAATGATGCTCGGAGGAACTCCTAATATGAGTTCGAGAGGTCCAATAGGTGTAGGGTTATTTTATTTTGGAACTTTAATATGGTTTACAGTTTTAGGATTATTTATTGGATGGATTGTTGGTAAAATTAAAAAAAAGAAACAAAACATATAAAAAACAAAAAATATTAAGATTACTATAAAAATGAATAACCCCGCCCTAAAGGGCGAGGTATCCGGAGTAAAAAAATGTTAAAACTAACAAACCCAAGGTTGAGAAGACTTAATGTAG
>CAZWUT010000021.1:0-8362 GCA_964636765.1 Candidatus Woesearchaeota archaeon
CAGAAATGTCTTTAGCCACTTCTGCATTAACACTTATGCTGTCAATTCCGCATTCAACAAGATACTTTGCCATTTCCTTTTTGCTTCCTGCCTGTCCGCATATGCTTGTTTCAACATTATATCTTTTGCACACCCTTATTACATAAGACATTTGATACAAAACAGCAGGATGCATTTCATTATACAAATGCTGCACTTTTTCATTTCCTCTGTCAACAGCTAAAATATATTGTGTTAAATCATTTGTTCCAAAAGAAATAAATTCAATTCCTTCTTCACACAACTCTTTTATTAACTGAACAGCTGCGGGAGTCTCAACCATTACACCTACTTTAGCATCCTTAAATCCAATTTCATTCAGATATTTTTTAACTTCTTTAACTTCCTCAACTAAAATAACCTGAGGCAGAATTAACCCAATTTTAACACCTTCATGAGAAACTCTTTTCAAACCATTTAATTCAGCTTTTAAAATTTCAGGATTTTTCAGACTGTATCTTACACCATGCAATCCTAACATTGGATTTGCTTCATCATCTTCAGGAGCCCCCTCAAGATTAGAAAACTCATCACATCTTATATCAGAAGTTCTCACCCAAATCTCTTCAAAATATTTTCCAATACCTGAAATTCCTTTGTAAATAACATCTTCATAAGGTTTCATATTTCCTTTTTTCAGATAATATTCAGGGTGTTTTCCGGATTCTGCAATAAGCCCTTCAATTCTTGTTAAACCAACTTTTTTTAAACCTGTTTTAGAAGCACGTTCTGCAAAAGTAGGCAAATCAACAATAACCTTTATACTTGTCTTTGTTTTTGCAGTTACAGGTTCAATAATCTTTTTTTCAGTTTCTGCAACTTTTCCCTTGTAAATTTTTCCGGAATAACCATCAACAGTAATTATCTCGCCTTCTTTTAACTTTTCAGTTGCATCTTCTGTTCCGACAATGCACGGAATTCCCATTTCTCTTGAAACAATAGAAGCATGTGCAGTCAAACCCCCTTCATCAGTAATAATAGCAGAAGACTTTTGCATTGCAACAACCATATCAGGATTAGTCATTTTTGTAACTAAAACATCTCCTTCTCTTATTTTATGCAAATCCTCTAAATCTTCAATTATTTTTATTTTCCCTGATGCAATTCCGGGAGAAGCAGCCAATCCTTCAAGAATAGGCTCATCTTTAATATTGCTTGGTCCCTTTTGGTCAATTCTTTTTGCCATTGTTGTGATTGGTCTTGTCTGGACAATGTAAATTTCATCACTCTCAATTGCAAATTCAATATCCTGGGGTTTTCCATAATGCTCTTCAAGTTTATGCGCAATTTCAGCCAGTTTCTTAATCTCAGTATTTTTCAAAACCTGGTGCTTAGATTTGTCTTCTCTGAGTTTTGTGGTTGTTTTGCCTCCTGCAGAATTTCTTGTATAAGCAATTTTCTTGTCTGCAATTTTTGTATCAAGAATATCAAATGTTTTTGAAACAACATACTTATCAGGAGTTATAGCTCCTGAAACAATTCCTTCCCCAAGACCCCAAACAGCCTCCATAATTGTATTTTCAGAATTATATGCAGGATCTTTTGAGAAAATCACTCCTGATTTATCTGAATCAATCATTTTCTGGACAACAACTGCCAAACTAGCCTGTTCATGCTTAAACCCTTTTTTATTTCTGTAATATGTTGCTCTGGATGTAAATAATGAAGCAAAGCATTTTTTAACATGTTTTAGAAGTTCACCATTCCCTTTAATATTCAGATAAGTATCCTGCTGTCCTGCAAAACTTGCTTCAGCCAAATCTTCAGTTGTTGCTGAACTTCTTACTGCAACAAACATAGGCTCAGCAGAATTTCTTAAAATATCCAAAGCAGAACCCTGAGCCAAATCCAGATTTGCAGCTCCCAGACTTTCATAAGATTCAATAATTTCTTCTTCCATTTCTTTTGGAAATTCAATATTTTCAATAAGACTTCTTATTTTTTTTGTGGATTCATCTAATTGCATTGTATCTTCATAATTTATATTTCCCAAAATTTCTTTTATTTTATCACCAATTCCTGATTTTTCAATAAAATAATCATAAGCCTGGGCAGTTACAACAAATCCCGGAGGCACAGGAACTTTAAGATTAAAAATTTCACCAAGATTTGCACCTTTTCCGCCTGCAACATTCCCTGAAGATTTATTTAATTCAGAAAACCATTTGACAAAATCAATTTTTTCAGAATTTTTATCCTTATCATCCCTCTTTCCAGACATAAATGATAAAATCAAATTGGATTAATAAATATTTGGGTTAAAGAGTGTTAGAATAAATCTGAATTAAATGATTATTGATTGCATCAAGAGGAAGGACATGTTCTTTAGACAAACCTTCTATTTTTTTTAATTCAGGAGGTAATTCAAAATCTTTATAGGCATTTACAAATGTTTGAGCTTCTTTATTTTGAATTATATTAATTTCTGTATCTTCTAAATCCAGTTTATAATCTTGACAATCTAAAAGATAATTTAATCTTTCTTCATTTTCTTGTTTAACATTTCTTCTCCATTTTTCTGAAAGACCTTTCATTGCTAAAGCAATACTTCCTAGTCCAATTGGAGATAAATAAGGATATGCTTTTGCAAGAGAAATTGCTCCTGCAGTAGTTAATCCAAAAAATAAATCAGCAAGTCCTTTTTCTATAACAAAAGGAATTTCTTCATTATCTTGTTTAAAATTTTTCCAATATCTTGGCATAAAAGGAAGATGCCAATTATACCACTTGAAATTTTTCAAATTTTCCTGAGTTTCTGAAATTGAATCATCAATATTCTCCAAAGAATATTTTGAATTAATAAAAGAGATATATTCTTTTTTTATAAGGCTATTATCAAAATTTTCTTTATATGTAATAAAATTAATTTCCCCATTTAAACTATCCATAAAATCTGTAAATTTCTCTGGGATTTTTTCAAGAAAGTCATATCTCGGATTAAAATCTTTATCTGCCACAAGCTCAATCAGAGTTGTTTTTCCCATAAACAACTAATTAAATTCCTCTTTTTAAGAATTTATATACTGAATTATTTACTTATTGCTCCGACAGGACATCCGGCAATAGCTTCATCAACACAGGGAGAATCTGTTTTTGCACCTGCTTTCACATGAGACTTTCTATCATCCCCCATTTCAAAAACTTCAGAACAGGATGAAGCACATGCACCACACCCAATACATTTATTCTTATCTACACTCACCATAATGAATATTTATTTTTTTTATTAATAAATGTTTCTGATAAAAGCGAAATAAAAGAAACTTCTTAGTTAATTTTATAAACCAGTTATGCATTGATTTATTATGATAGCCTGGATTATTGGAGGAATAGTATTGTTATTATTGATAATTATATTTGCAGGATATTATAACAGATTCACAGTTTTAACAAACAGAATTGAAAACTCTTTAGGACAGATAAATGTTCAGCTTAAAAGAAGAGCTGATTTAATTCCAAATTTAGTTACAACAGTTAAAGGTTTTGCAAAACACGAAACAGCTGCAATAAAAGCTGTAACTGATGCAAGAAAAGCTTTAGTTTCTGCAAAAGGCATTGAGAAAAAAGTTAAAGCAGACCAACAACTTCAATCTGCATTAAAGACAATTTTTGCTATTGCAGAAGGTTATCCTGATTTAAAAGCAAACCAGAATTTCTTAGAACTTCAGAGAGAATTAACTACAACTGAAGATAAAGTTGCTTATGCACGGCAGTTTTACAATGACTCTATCCTCAGTTACAACAACAAATGCAAAACATTCCCTGGAAATATGTTTGCAGGAATGTATGGATTTAAAGCAAAAGAATATTTGAAGATTGCTGAAGCTGAAAAGAAAGTTGTTAAGGTTGAATTTTAAAGATGTATTTAAAACCTGAAAAAGAATTTTATGAAAAGATTAGAGAAGATATCCATAATGAATATCATAAAAAAGAGATGCCTTCTTATAATGTAGAGCAAGTGATACAAGAAAATACAAATCTAAGCAGAGATGATGTTCAGATAATCCTTATTTCCGAAAAAGGTTATGAATGTTAATTAATCCAAAAAATAATTAAACTTATGATACTTTGTGAAAATTGAATATTTCCATTCTATAATTTCTTTGAATTTTTCCCGCATATTCTTCATTAATTCCAAAAATTTTTCTGTGCTTTCTATTTCAAGAAACAACTCTGCATCTGCACCTCCGACTGCCCAAAGCAAGTAAATTATATTATTGTGATTTTCACAGAATTGCAGAATTTCTTTTTCTCTTGAAGTATTTTTTAAAGTCAAATCAACTTTTATATAATTATAATCAATTTTACTAAACCCAAAAAGTATTTTGTATCCGAGAATAACTTTGTTTTTCTCTAAAGATTTAATTCTTGATGCAACAGTATTTGCATTCATCTTTAATTTTGAAGCAATTTCGATTATTGGAATTCTTGAATTTTTAGAAAGCAACTTTAAAATTTTTATATCTTTTTCATCTGTTTTGATTTTTTTATTTGAATTAATTGCAAGAATTTTATCTGTTCTAGTATTTTTTCCAACAAGATAATCCCTATTAAAATGGTATAAGTCCATGTAAATTCCTATTTTTGATTCTTTTATGCTTGATTTGAATTTTTGTTCAAATTCTCTTTGAAAATCTTTTATTTCATAAATTTCCTTTATCAAAATTCCAAGGCTAAGATTTGTGTCCCCCTCTGTTTCTGAAACCAAAAACACTTTTGGATTCTTTATTAAATAATTTATTATTTCCTCTTCTTTTTTTGGAGAGGTTTCTGTTAAACTAATATGAAATCTTATTGCAACATATCCTATTTTTGTAAAATCAATTAAAGTTTGATAACCTAATAAATAACCTTCTTTTTCAAGTTTTTTTATTCTATAATTTACAACATCCTTGCTGAGTTTGACTTTTCTTGCAATTTCATTTAGGGTTTGTCTTGAATTTTTATCAAGTTCGTAAATGATTTTTCTGTCTTTTACGTCTAATTTCATTTTACAATTATCAATCAATATAGTTTATATATTTTGTGTTTTGGTGGAAAAATGAGGAAGATATTTTATTAATTTACTATTATTGATTAGATCAAGGAGAAAATAAAATGCCAAGTATATTGATAAATTTATGGAACGAGGAAATAATTGAAAATAATACTTCGGAGGAGAAAGAAAATGACAGGAATACTAATGGAATTGTGGAATGAAGAATTGACTGAAAAACAAAATTCGGAGGAAAAGGAAAATGCCGGGAATTCTGATTGCGTATTGGATTGAAAAATTCAAAGAAGATAAAAAAAGGAGAAAAATAAAATTTGAGAAAACAGAAGATGAAACATTTAAATTTCCCTTTAATAAATACCTTTGAAAATTTCTTCTCTTGGAATAAGAATCCTGTTGGAAGTAAAGAAAGATTGCTAGATTTATTAAAAACAATTCCTCAGTTTTCTGGTGGTAAAATTAATTATTTAATTGCAGGAAGTTGGGCAACAGAAATTTTGAGTGGAAATAAACTCAAACATGATGATATAGATGTTATTACTTTTACTGAACCTCCGTATTATTTAGATGATGCTTTAGAAAAAGAAGAAAAATGTTTTAATGTAATCCCCCTTGATAAAGATTATCTTAAAAATAATTTTATTAAAAAAAAATTTAATGGAAAAGAGGTTTATGTAGCAAATCACAATCTACAAATCTGCTCTAAATTAATTGGACAATTGCAAGAAAAATTACCTGAAAGAGCAATAGAACAACTAAAAGAATTATTGAATTCTTACTCTAATTTTAATAGAAAAAAATCTCAAGAAGAAATTTTTTATATTTTAAGAAAATTAACTCCAGAAGAACTAAATTATAAGATTATCTCAAAACACGTTATTGGTGCTATTGAACTTTATCTAAGTGAAGAAAAAGAAAAATCAATAGAGGAATTTATTAGAATTCACTCTTTAATAAACAAATCTTTAAGGTATCAATTTGAAAAAAGAGAATTAACTAAAAGAATTAAAATTTCTGAAAAATAAAATGACAAAAGAACTTGAAAATAATCTTGGAAGTATTGGTCATCCTATTATTGATAGATCTTCTATAGGAATTCCTGGTGGTGAAAAATACCTTAAAAAAATTAAACATGAAAGATATATTCTCATAGGCCCAGATTATTATGTTAGAAAAGCTAAATGGTATAATCTTAAACTTTTTTCATTTAGTGCAATTTTTGCATTAACTGGACTTTTATTGTATAAACTTCCAGATTGGAAGAATCCAGAAATGCACAAGATCTATCTGCAATATATCCACAATCCAAAGGAAAATTTGGTTGGTGATTCAGTAAGATTTGATAAATATTTTAAATCCAAAGAAAAAGGTCTTAAATGTTTAAGTACTGGAGGATTGCTTACCGTTATTTCATTGCTTGCTGGAGCAGGCGGACGTTTGAGTTATTTGGAGAAAGCAAGTGAGATGAGACCTAAAGGAGGTCTTTGGTAAAAAATTTGTGAAAAATATCTTTTTAATTAAATATCCCCAAACTTTCCAAAACCATAAACCTTATTCTTTCCGACAATAAAAGTATCAAAACCTTTCATTTTATATTTAGGTAAAATAGACCATCCTTTTTTATCAACATATCCTTCATATATTTCAGTTCCAACAAACATTGGGAAAAAACTCGGCACAACAATAAATTCTTTTCCTTTATATTTTCCAATTAAAAAACACTTGAATTTTTCTTTTTTGATTCCATTTTTATCCTTAAGTAAAACAGCAGGATGAATATGCCCGATTACAACAGTTTTAATTCCTTTTCCATAAATTTCAGGATAATTTTTATCTCCGTGAGTAAAAGCAATTTTCCCATCAGCACCCTCAGAAATATAAAAATTCTTTAATTCATAATCCTTTAATGTAAATGTATCATGATTACCTTTAATTAAAATTAAGTTATCTTTTGAAACAAACTTCTCCAAGAACTTTAAAAAATTACTGACATCAAAAACTTCCTCTTTATTAAATGAAAAATAATGTTTTATATCTCCTAAAAGAACTATTTTCTTTAAGGTATAAAGTGCTTTAACCTTCTTTATAATTAATTCAAGTTCTTTTTTAGTTTCTTCAAGTTCATCATATGAAATGTTTATTCCCTGATTTTTCAACATACTATCATAGCCAAGATGCAGGTCTCCGAAGGCAAGGATTCCTTGTTTTGGGAAGAAGATTGTTTTTTGGATTAGTTTATATTTTGGTTTATTTTTCATATTATTCATTAAAATAATAAATATAAAAGGGTTTTCATAAAAATCATAATGAATGAAAATGAGTATAAAGTAACACATGTCTTTGTAATGGCTGCTGAAGAAAATGGATGGATTTAAATGGCTTACGTTGTAGAAAAAGACAGAAAATATTTTATAGGAGAAAATAGTCCTGCAGGATGGGATGAAAAGAACCTTGAAAAATTGATAAAAGATAAAGCATTAATAAAATTAAAAAACCCCATAACAAAGAATCTCAATCAAGGTCTCTGGTTAACTCCGGATTATGAAATATATTTATCAGATAAAAAGAATCCTTTGGGAAAAGATGAGGAAAGGACTTTTGTGTGTAAATTAAACATCTAACCTCAAAATACTATCCAAAAATTCCTCATAATCAAATTCATCAATCTTCCGAAAAGTTTAAATAGTTTACCTTAGTATACTTTGGTATATGGAAACAACTATAAAATTATCTTCTGATGTAAAAAACATGCTAGATAAATTCAAAATACATGAAAGAGAAAGCTATAATGATGTAATTCAAGTAATGATAGAAGATAGTTTAGAACTTAATGATAAAACAAAACAAGAAATAAAGGAAGCCAAAAAAAGAATATCAAAAGGAGAATTTTATTCTCAAGACGATGTTGAGAAAATGTTTGGAATAAAATGAGTTATGAGGTTATATGGGACACAAAACCTCTAGATTTCTTAAACAAACTTGAACTTTTTACTGCAAGAAGAATAATTAGATCTGTGAGAGATTTTTCTGAAAATCCAAGAGCAAGGGAATTTAAAAAATTAAAAGGAGAGGATTTCTTCAGATTAAGAGTTGGAGATTATAGGATTTTTTTTAATTTTGATTCAAAAAATAAAAGAATACAAATTATTGGAATTGGTCATAGAAAAAATATTTATAAGAGATAAATGAGGAATGTATGGAATTCTTTGCTTGGGGGGTTAACGATGGGTTTTTATAATTTAGGATACTATAAAAATCATGGTTTCCCTCTTTAAATTAGAGGTGATAAAGAAACTAATTCCAGACATAGAAGAAATAACACTTCTTAAA
>CAZWUT010000022.1:0-7818 GCA_964636765.1 Candidatus Woesearchaeota archaeon
TAAATATCACAAATTTATAATTGAAATTAAATAAATATATTACAAAAATTTATAGTTAAAATTAAGAATATAATTTTCCATAAGAAATTGAGGTATACTCTTTTTTAGTGGTTATAATCATTTATATAACAAGTAAATTTTTTCTCCTCATAAATCATAAGATATAGAATGTTTCCATAGGAAATCATGCTGGGAGAGTTTATTAATATAATCTTTAGGTTATATATGTCAAACTCTATAAAGACTTAAATAAGATGGCAAATAAATTTATTAAACAGGGTGTAAATTGGTATTTGAAATAGATGAAATTTTTGAATCTTTTGATAAGAATTATATTTTTAAAGATAAATCTTTGCTCCAAACAAATTACAGACCAAATGAGATTCTTCATAGGGGGGATCAGATAAAACAAATAGCTTCAATACTTGCCCCTGTTTTGAGGGGGGAAAGGACAAGCAACCTTTTTCTTTATGGAAAAACAGGCACAGGAAAAACACTTTCTATTAATTATGTCCAGGATGAATTACATAAAAGAATGAAAAAAAATTCTAATTTTAAATTAAGAATAGAATATTTGAATTGTAAACTTAAAAAAGTTTCAGATACAGAATATAGAATTTTAGCTGAATTAATTAAAAAACTTGGGGGGGAAGTTCCTGCAACAGGTTTGCCTACCCAGGCTGTTTATTCAAAATTTATAGAAACTATTGATTCTGAGAAACAATTAGTGGTTTTGATTTTGGATGAAATAGATCAAACAGTTAAGAAAATTTCAAATGATTTTTTGTATAATTTAACAAGATTAAATTCAGAACTTTCTCAAACAAGGATATGTGTTGTTGGAATTTCAAATGATTTAACTTTTTTAAATGAGTTGGATCCAAGAGTAAGAAGTTCTCTTTCAGAAGAAGAAATTTTATTTCATCCTTATAATGCTTTACAATTGAGGGAAATTCTAACTAAAAGGGCTGATGAAGCTTTTAAAGAAAATGTTGTTGGAGAGGGTGTTATTGCAAAATGTGCTGCTTTTGCTGCAAGAGAGCATGGTGATGCAAGAAGAGCATTAGATTTGCTAAGGATTGCAGGAGAATTAGCAGAGAGGGACAGTTCAAAGAAGATTGCATTAAAACACATAGATGAGGCTAATAATAAGATCGAACGGGATAAAATTTTGGATATTATTCAATCAGAACCTAAACAATTCCAACTTGTTTTGAAATCTATTATAGAGTTAATTGAAAAAGCAAAAAATAGGGAATCTATTTTTACTGGCGATGTTTATAATTATTATCAGGATTTGTGTTTGAAAAACAAAACAGAAGTTTTAACTCAGAGAAGGGTAAGTGATATTATACAAGAGTTTGACATGTTTGGAATAATTAATGTAAGAGTCATTTCAAAGGGAAGGGGGGGAAGAATGAGGGAAATTAAACTTGCAATTTCAAAAGAGATTATTAAAAAAGCAAAAGAGATTATTGAAGATTCATTGGATTATAATTAAATTCATATTAAAATGGGATGTGTATTTTGTGAAATTATAGATGGAAAAAAACCAGGAGAGGTTATTAGTGAAACAAAAAACACAATTGCAATTTTAAGCAATCCTGCATTAATGAAAGCTCATTGTTTGGTTATTCCTAAAAGACATGTCGAAAAATTATCCAATTTATCTGAAGAAGAAAGAAAAGAATTAATTAATGAAGTTATTAAAATTCAGGAAATTTTATTAAAAAAATTTTCTGGTTGCGATATAAAGCAAAATTACAGGCCCTTTCAAAAACAGGATGAATTAAAAGTTGATCATTTACATGTTCATTTACAGCCAAGAGAACTTTTTGATGAATATTATGAAAAGTCTCAGGTATATGAGGGAAATATTTTTAGGGATTTATCTGAAAGCGAATTAAAGAAAGTTAAGGAGTTTATATTAGAATGAATAATGAAATTTTAAATTTTTGTCTGAAAAGAGGACTTCTTGTTGACAGAGATCTTTTGGATTTGTTTAGTGAAACAAGTGATGTTGAATCTGTTAAATTAATTATTGAAAAAATAAAAAATTCAACAAACCAAAATATAATAACAAAAAAAGTTTTTGATGCAAATAAAGAGGAAGTTAACAGGGTTTTTTTGGAACTTCCAGAAGAGAATCAAAAACAACTTGAAAAATTAAAAATAAAACTGGGTTTGAGTATTGAAATATCCAAAGAAATTTCTGTTGAAAAAAAATCTTTAATTTCAGAATCTCTTAAATTCAGAAAAGGGGGAAATGTAAAGATTTTAGAAAGAAATGAAAAGACTCCTGATAAAGTTGAAGTTAAACATTTTGTTGAACATTTTAGGAACAGGTTTGTTGAGTTAAGAAATATTCTTCAGGAGCATTCTGAGTTAGATAATCTTGTTTCAATAAACAAAATTTCAAATAACAGGCAAGGTTTTTCAATTATTGGAATGGTTATAAGTAAGTCTGTAACTAAAAATAAAAATTTAATTTTTGAAATAGAGGATTTGACTGGAAAAATCAAAGTGGTTGTAAGTCAGAGCAAATCTGGTTTGTTTAAGGAAGCAGAGGAAATTTGTCTGGATTCTGTTATTGGTTTTAAAGGAACAGGAAATAAAGAAATCTTTTTTGCAAATAGTGTTGTTTTTCCTGATTCAAGGCTTTCTCAGAGAAAAACTTCTGATTTAGAAGAATATGCTTTGTTTATCGGGGATTTTCACTTTGGAAGCAAACGGTTTATGAAGGAAAATTTCCTTAAGTTTTTGGATTATTTAAACGGGAAATTGCCAGATACACCTGAAGTGGATAAAATAAAATATCTTTTTGTTGTAGGGGATTTGGTAACTGGTGTTGGAAATTATCCTAATCAGGAAAATGATTTGGGAATTATGGATTTAGAAGAACAGTTTTTGGGTCTTGCAGAATTATTCAGTAAAGTAAGAAGCGACATAAAAATAATAATCTCTCCTGGAAATCATGATGGCGTGAGGCTTATGGAGCCACAGCCTGTTTTAAATGAAAAGTATGCATGGCCCCTTTATAATATGAAAAATGTAATCATTACTGAAAACCCATGCAATGTGAATATTGGTGCAACTGAAAATTTTGAAGGGTTTAATATTTTAACATATCATGGTTTTTCTTTTACTTATTATGCAAACAACATTCCTAATTTGATTTCAAAAAGGGCAATGAATTGTCCAGAAGAAATAATGAAGTATCTTTTAAAAAACAGGCATTTGGCTCCAAGCCATGGTTCAAACCAGTATTTTCCTTTGGAAAAAGATGCTTTGTTAATCAGGGATGTTCCGGATATTATGGTTTCTGCTCATACTCATAAATGCGGGGTTGCATATTACAATAATGTTTTACTTGTTTCTATTTCTTGCTGGGAAGGATTGACACCTTATCAGGAAAAATTTGGAAATGTTCCTGATCATTGTAAAGTTCCGATGGTAAATCTTAAAACACGTGCTGTTAAAATTTTGGATTTTGATGATATTGATGAAGATGAAAATAAATTAAAGGAAGGGAAAAATGAATGAAGAAATGATTATTGAGCAAGTTAGAAAATTTGTGGAAGAAGAAAGTAGTAAACCTACGAGCAAATATGGAAAAGACCCTTACCATTTCCATTTTGTTTTTGTTCATGATTATGCAAAAAAATTAGCAGAGGATCTTGGAGCTGATTTGGGGGTTGTGGAAATTTCTGCATGGCTTCATGATATTGGCTCAATAATTCATGGAAGAGAAAAACACCACATTACGGGTGCAAAAATTGCCGAAGAGAAGCTGAAAGAATTTAATTATCCAAAAGATAAAATAGAACTGGTTAAAAAATGTATTTTAAATCATAGGGGGTCTGTTGATAATTCCCGTGAGAGTGTTGAGGAACAAATAATTGCCGATGCGGACGTGATGTCCCACTTTGATAATATTTCTGGTTTGTTTATGGCGGCTTTTATTTATGAAAATAAAAACCAAAAGGAAGCTAAAGATTCTGTGAAAAAAAAATTAATTAATAGTTGGAATAAACTCTCTAATGAAGGGAGGGAATTAATTAAACAAAAATATGGGGCTGCAATGTTGCTTTTAGAATAAAATGAACACTCAATTATATTTTGAAAACCTGAAAAAAGATGTAGACAAGATTTATTCTGTAGCAAGCAAAGCAAAGGCAAAGGGGTATGACCCCATAAATAAAGTTGAGATTCCTCTTGCAATGAATATGGCTGAAAAAGTTGTTGGAATTATTGCCACACTTTATCCTCAAATGAATGGTTCTGGTATTGCAGAAAGGATTTTGGAGTTGGAAAAAGATTATGGAAAATTAGATGCAACAGTTTCTTTTAAAATTGCTGAAGAAGTTGCAAGACAGAAATTCTGCAAATTTGAGAACACTCTTGAGGCAATTGAAGCAGGAATAAGAATAGGTTTTGGTTATCAGACAATAGGGGTTGTTTCTAGCCCTCTTGAAGGGTTTACTGGATTAAAAATAAGAAAGACAAAAGAAGGCAAGGATTATCTTGAAGCAAGTTTTTCTGGACCAATAAGAAGTGCAGGAACAACTGCAAGTGTTATTTGTTTGATGATAATTGATTATTTAAGAGAACTTTTTGGATTTGCAAAATATGACCCTACAGAAGATGAGATAAAGAGGGTTTGGGCAGAGTTAGAACATTTTCATGATAGGATTACTAATTTACAATATATGCCTCTTGAAGAAGAAGCCTTGTTTTTAGCAAGGAATATGCCTATTCAGGTTGCAGGTGAGCCTTCTGAAAAGTTAGAGGTTCCCAATTATAAAAACCTTAACAGGGTGGATACAAATTTTTTAAGAAGTGGTTTTTGTTTGATTTTAGCAGAAGGTCTGGCTCAGAAAGCTGCAAAAGGTTTTAGACTTTATAATGGGGCTAAGAAAAATGGATTGAAGATGGCTGGTTTTGATTGGCTGGATGAATATCTTGAATTGCATGAAAAGTTAACATCTGGAAAAGAAAAAAAGAAAGAAGAAGGAGTTCCTGTTTATATGAAAGATTTAGTTGCCGGAAGACCTATTTTTGGTCATCCTTCCAGAAGCGGAGCATTTAGATTTCGTTATGGAAGAGGCAGAAATTCAGGATTTAGTGCAGTTGCTTTGCATCCTGCAACAATGGCTGTTAGTGATAGTTTTATTGCAATAGGAACTCAGCTGAAAATTGAGAAACCCACAAAAGGGTGTGTTGTTGGTGTTTGTGACAGCATTGAAGGGCCTATTGTGAAACTTTTTAATGGAAGTGTGAGACAGTTAAAAAGTTTAGAAGAAGCTAAAAAATATTATCCTGATGTTGAAGAAATAATCTACTTTGGGGATATTTTATTTCCTTTTAGTGATTTGGCAAATAGAAATGCAGATATGATTAATCCTGGTTATGTTGAAGAATGGTGGGAATTGGAATTAAGAAAAAAGACAGGGAAAAAAAGACCTTTTCAGGATGTTTCTTTTGAGGAGGCGGTTTTTTTAAGTAAAAAGTATGGTGTTTCTTTTTATCCTAGATATATCTTTTATTGGAATCAAATTTCAAAGGAAGATTTTTTAGAATTGCTTGAATGGCTAAAATTTTCATGGGTTGATGGAAAGATTATTTTTCCTTATGGCAAAAATGAACAGGATAAGTTTGAAAAAGGAAAAAGGGCTTTGGAGTTGTTGGGTGTTGAACATGAAGTGAGTATAGAAAATGTTGTTCTGGATAAAGAAATTTCAAAAGCATTTCTTTTAAATTTGGGGATTGATTTTAATTTAGTTGAAAAGGAAAAAACTTTTTTAAAAAAATTCATCGAACAAATAAATTTAAATTCCGGAGAAGCTGTTTTGGGAATTGTAAATTCTCTTTCTGATTTTGAAATAAGGGACAAATCAGGAGAGTTTATTGGTTCAAGGATGGGAAGGCCTGAAAAAGCAAAATTAAGGAAATTGACAGGGAGTCCAAATATTCTTTTTTCTGTTGGTAAGGAGGGGGGAAGATTAAGAAGTGTGCAAGCTGCATGTGAAGTTGGGAAGGTTAAGACTTCTTTTCCTATTTTTTACTGCAAAAAATGTAAAAAAGAAACAATTTATCCTGTTTGTGAAAATTGTGATTCTCCAACAAAAAAAATGTATTATTTTTATGAAACAAAAGAAAAAAGTTTTAATAAAAAAGAAAAAGGTCTTGAAAAAGAAGGTGTTCCGTATATGAATATTAATTTAGATGTAAATCACTTTTTTGAAAAAGCCAGGGAGAAATTAGGATTTAACAAAGAAGATATGCCTGTTTTAATTAAAGGGATTAGGGGAACTTCTTCTGCAAATAAACAAGTTGAGAATTTAGCCAAAGGAATCTTAAGAGCAAATTATAATCTTCAGGTTAATAAAGATGGAACAGTAAGAATGGATGCTACTGAATTGCCTTTGATTAGCTTTAAACCAAAGGAAATAGGAACAAGTGTAGAAAAATTAAAAGAAATGGGATATAAAGAAGATATTTATGGAAAAGAACTCGCGGATAAAAATCAGATTATTGAAATAATGCCTCATGATGTTTTAATTCCCGATTGTGTTGATAATCCTGATGAAAAAGGAGGTGATGTTTTTATTAAGATTTGTAATTTTATTGATGATGAATTGGAAAAATTTTATGGTTTAAATAAATTTTATAATGTTAAGTCAAGAGAAGATTTAATTGGGAAGCTGGGTGTTTGTATGGCACCTCATAATTGTGCAGGAGTTATTTGCAGATTTATTGGGTTTTCAAACACCCAGGGTCTTTGTGCAAGTCCTTATATGCATGCAGCAATCAGAAGAGATTGTGACGGAGATGAGGCAGCAATAATGTTGCTTGGGGATGTTTTAATAAATTTTTCCAGAGAATTTTTACCTTCTCATAGAGGGGGGACTCAGGATGCTCCATTGGTTTTAAATGCAAAAATTGATGCAGGAGAGGTTGATGATCAGATTTTGGATTTGGAAATGTGTTATGAATATCCCCTTGAGCTTTATGAAAAAGCAGAAAAAAAAATTCATTCTTCTGAAGTTAAGGAAGTTCCAATAGTCAGGAGTATTTTAAAAGAAGGTAAGAACCCTTTTTTGAATATTGGATTTACTCATGATACAAACAATTTTAATAAAGGTGTTTTGTGTTCTTCTTATAAACTTCTGGCTACTATGAAAGAAAAAGTTCAACATCAGATGGAACTTGTTGAAAAATTAAGATGTGTTGATACCTCAGATACTGCAAGACTGATAATTGAAAGGCATTTTATAAGAGATATGATGGGTAATTTAAGGAAATTTTCCCAACAGGAATTTCGGTGTGTTGCATGCAATGAGATTGTCAGAAGACCTTCTTTGAATGGGGTTTGCCCAAGGTGTAATGGAAAGCTGATTTTTACAATTCATGAGGGGGGCGTAAAAAAATATTTAGAGCCTGCATTAAATCTTTCAAAGAAGTATAACCTTAGCCCTTATATTCAACAAAGATTAACTTTGCTTAAGAGTTATATAGATGGTGTTTTTGGAAGGGAATTTGAAAAACAGGAAACAATTAATAAGTGGTTTTAAAATAAATACAAAATAATTGTGGGAATTAATAAACATCCCATCATCTGGGTTCTCCGGACTTTTAATGAAATACAATAAATCCCTGTTGCTGTTGAAACAGCAAAAACTAATAATCCTAAAAATCCAGAAACAAGGAGAATCATTAAACTGAGAAAAATTAAAACTACAATTGAGGTTTTTGTGTAACTTATTTTATAAATATTTTTCGAAAAGATTTCTGCTAATTTTCCCGTGATAAAAAAAG
>CAZWUT010000023.1:0-1930 GCA_964636765.1 Candidatus Woesearchaeota archaeon
AAAAGTCAAATTTATAGAGAATAAACCATTGTTTATTGTTCCGAGTTTGTTTATGTTTTGAGAAGTGTTTCCTGAAACAATTTCCAGATTAACATATCCATTTACATCCTGCCCATTTTCCTTTTTTGCACTTCCATGTATCAGTATGCTTTGTCCTGGATTGAATTCAATTTCCTGAACCTTTGACTGAATGTTAATTAAATCTGAAATTTCAAATTCATTAGTAAGCACATAGTCTGAGCCGAGAGAACCTTTTATTTTGCAGGTTCCTGTAGTTTCACTGATAATTTCTTTTGTTAATATTAATGAAGAATCAATTCTTTTTTCCTGCCCTGCTGTTAAACTTACACCGTTTTTATAAAAATTTACTTGTAATCCCTGACAGATTAAATCCATTTGGAAAGTCTGGGTTATTCCTGTTGTTGCTTTTATTGTTACAGGAACATTTACAGAATCTCCTAAGTTATAAACTTCATTTGGCTGTTCATTTATGATTATGTCTGCTGAAACTAATGTTATTAAAAAGAGTGCAATAAAGATTGGCAATATAATTTTCTTCATTTTATTAATTAGAACTTCTTATTATTTATAAATATTTGTGAGGAAAAAATTATTTTTATGCTAATTCTTTTTCAGAGGTATTGCTGCAGTAAGTATTAAAAATGGTTAATTTCTATAATCTTTATTGGGTGCATAGGTAAATGGTTATACCGTATGGCTCCAGACCATAAGTTGGGGGTTCGATTCCCTCTGCGCCCATTTTTTTAGGAATATTTAAAATATGCAAAATCCTGAATTATTTATGGCAAAGAGTGTGTTTAATCCATGGGAAGTTGAAGGAGATTTAAATTACCAGAAATTAGTAAGAGAGTTTGGAATTTCTCCTATGAGAGAACTTCCAGAGGTTTTCAATAAAAATATTTTGTTTAGAAGAAAGATCGTTTTTGCTCACAGAGATTTTCAGAGAATTTTAGAATCAATAAAGGATAAAAAGAAATTTGTTATGATGACTGGTTTAATGCCTACTGGAAAATTTCATATTGGGCATATGATTCTTGCTCAGCAGTTTATTTTTTACCAAAAACTTGGAGCTAAAATTTATATAGCTGTTGCTGATTTAGAGTCTTATAATGCAAGAGGGCAAACTCTTGAAGAAAGCAGGAAAATTGCTATTGAAGAATATATTGCTAATTATGTTGCTCTTGGATTAGATTTGAAGAAATGCGAAATTTATTTTCAGTCTGAAAGAAGCAAGGATGCTGAAAAGTCAAATGCATTTTACAGACTTCAAAATTTGCTGGCAAGACATGTAAGTTTTGCAGAATTTAAGGCTGTTTACGGAGAAATAACTCCCGGAAAAATGCTATCTGCTTTATTGCAGGCTTCAGATATGCTTCATCCTCAGTTAAAAGAGTTTGAAGGAATCTGTCCAGTGGTTGTTCCTGTTGGAATTGACCAGGACCCCCATTTAAGATTAGCAAGAGATATTTCTAAGAGAATTAAAAATCCAAAATTTATTCAGCTGAGTTCAACTTATCATTTATTTATGCCTGGACTTTCTGGAGGGAAAATGTCTTCATCAAATCCAAATTCATTTATTGGGCTGAGTGATTCTGCAAATGAGGTTAAAAATAAAATCAATAAATATGCTTTTTCAGGAGGGCAACCAACAATAGAAGAGCACAGAAAAAAAGGAGGCAATCCTGATGTTGATGTTTCTTTTCAGTATTTGAAATTCTTTTTTGAACCTGATGATAAAAAACTTGAGGAAATTTACAGGGATTACAAGAGCGGAAAAATGCTTACAGGTGAATTAAAGAAATACACAATTGAAAAAATTCAGGATTTTTTAAAAGAGCATCAGGTTAAACTGGAAAAGGCAAGGAAAGAGGTTGGGAAGTTATTTTGAATATAAATCAAATTCTTTGTA
>CAZWUT010000023.1:1940-7793 GCA_964636765.1 Candidatus Woesearchaeota archaeon
AAGATATTTGGAATATAGTTTTTAGTTTCTTCTTTCATTTTGTTAATGTCCCAATTTTTTTTCATTAAATGTCCGTTACCTCCATTGTAAGAAGCAGAAACAAGTTTTATTTTTTCTTCTTTATTGAGATTATTCCAATAAGGATAGTTTCTTTCACAAAATTTTGCCATACTATCCAAAACTTTTATCCCCACTTCCAAATTTTTATCAGGGTTATAAGCTTCTTTGTAAAAACTTTTGTCTTTTGTAATACCTTCCCATGTTTTTGGCATTACTTGCATGAGTCCTCTGGCACCAGCCCAACTTTTTGCATAAGGGTTAAATTTGGATTCTTGTTTAATTGTAGCAAGAACATATTCAACATCCACAAGTTCATGGGGGTTTATCTTATCTATTGTTTCCTGAATCCATTTATCAATAAGAGGTTTTCCTATAAATTGAGCATATTTTGTAAGTTCTTTCTCTCTTTTTATCTTTTTTTGAATATAGTTAGAAAAATATTCTTTTCTTTCTTTTTCTATTTCTTTAATGGGTTCAGGAGCATAAACCTTGTTTAGATTTCCAAATGTTAATGCTGTTCCTAACACAGCACAAATTAATAATTTTTTTACTAAATTTGCGCTCATTTTCTGTATTTTCCATTTTAATTTTCAGAGATTTTCTCTTTTATTTGTTATTATTATAAAGTGATTACTATTTAAATGTTTTGATAGATTCAAATTAGTCTGAACTGAATTATTAATTTTTAAAAAAGTCTTAGAAAAACTTTTATAAAAGGCTGAAAATTCTCTTTTGTTTTTTATTATTATCACTCTCTGTTTCTTCCATAACATTCGCCTCCCGATAAAAAATTATAAAATATCATTTTAACAATTATTTTTAGTGCCACTTATATAAATACTTTTTGGAGAAAATTGCTTTTTTTATGTTACCCTGTAATTAAAACTAATTTTTTTAAAATTAGAAAATATTAATTATTATGTTTGAATTAACAGGAAATACCATTCAAATAAAAGCCCTGTTTGAAGAAAAAGAAGATGTAATTTGGAATAAATTCAAAAGATGGGGGGATGAAAATGATAAATTGTTTAAAATTGTCACAAGTAAATACAATTCTTCAAAAAATCAGATAATTTATTCAGGAGAAGTTTTTAGTAAATTAGAAATTAAAAGCAAGGGGTTGGAGGAGATTTATATTCCTACAATGCTTATAAAAGATATACCAGAAGATGAATTGCTTTCAAAACAGGATTATCTTTCTTATGTATTGAGGACAGATTAATTTTATAAAGTTAGTTTGTTTTGAAAGAGATATGAAAACATTGAATTTGCATGTTGATTATATTGAATGGGAAGGTCTGAAAAAAGCTTTAAAAAAAATTGATGAACTGGGAAAACAGGATATTTCTAAGAAAAGAGTTGAGGAGTGTTTGGTTATTTTAATTGCTGTTGAAAAAAATGATTCACCATCCTCAAAAAAACTTCTTGGGGAGTTTATTGATAATACAAAATCAATAACAGAGCAAATTAAAGCAAATAAAATTGTTTTATATCCTTATGCCCATCTTTCAAAGGATTTGGGAAGCCCTGCTGATGCAATGGCTGTTTTAGATGCTTTGGAAGAAAGATTAAAAAAAGAAGGTTTTAATGTTTCAAGAGCTCCTTTTGGATATTACAAATCTTTTGAATTAAAAGTTAAAGGTCATCCATTATCTGAATTATCCAGAGAGATTATTGTTCATAGAGATGAATCATCAGAAGAAAATTTTGACAGTGTTAAATTATTAAAGGAAATTTCAAAATCAAAATTGGATAGTTCAAAACTTAAGGAGAATGATCACAGAATTTTAGGAAAGCAAATGGATTTATTTAGTTTTAATGAAGTTGCACCTGGAATGGTTTTTTGGCATAATAAAGGTTTTGCAATTTACAATGAATTAATTAATTTTATGAGAGAAGTTCTAAGGGAAAGAGGATATGAGGAAGTTAAAACCCCTCAAATTCTTGATAAAAAACTCTGGCAGATTTCAGGACATTGGGAAAAATATAAGGATAATATTTTTTTAACTGATTATGAAAAAAGGACTTTTGCTGTTAAGCCAATGAACTGTCCAGGAGGACTTTTGATTTTTAAGAATTCTCCTAAGAGTTACAGGGATTTACCTTTAAAGTCAGGTGAATTTGGGATTGTTCACAGGCAGGAATTATCAGGTGTTTTAGGAGGATTGTTCAGGGTTATACAATTCACTCAGGACGATGCACATGTTTTTTGTACTGAGAAACAACTGGAAAAAGAAATTTTTGAAATTTTAGATTTAATGGAATTTGTTTATTCTAAATTTGGATTTAAATATTCAATTGAATTATCTACAAGACCTGAAAAAAGAATAGGAAGTGATAAAGTCTGGGATAAAGCGGAAAAAGCTCTTGAAGATGTTCTTAAGAAAAGAAAAATTAAATATAAAATCAATAAAGGAGATGGTGCATTTTACGGGCCTAAAATTGATTTTCATTTAAAAGATTCTTTGGAAAGGACATGGCAGTGTGGAACTATTCAGGTTGATTTTTCAATGCCTGAAAGATTTGAATTGGAATATACAGATAAAGACAATAAAAAGAAAAGACCCATTATGGTTCATAGGGCTATTTTTGGTTCTTTAGAGAGGTTTTTAGGAATTTTGCTTGAGCACACTAATGGAAGACTTCCAACTTGGTTAGCCCCTGTTCAAATAAGGGTTTTAAGTTTTACTGACAGGAATATTGATTATGCTGAGAAAATTATTGAAAAATTAAAAAAAGAAATTCCTGATTTGAGAATTGATAAGGATTTTTCACAAACAACTGTTCAGGCAAAAGTTAAAGATGCTGAGATAATGAAAATTCCTTATATTTTGACTGTTGGTGATAAAGAGGAGAAATCAAAAAGTGTTATGGTAAGAAAGGGCGGAAATAAAAAATTAGAAAGTGCTAAAGTTGATGATTTTATTAAGAAGATTAAAAAAGAGATTGAAGAGAGAAAATAAAATTAATCTCTAAGGTCTTCTTCTATTGCTGCTTTTTCCAGCCTCTCAAAAATTTTTCCTTTTTGTTCTTTTATGCTCTGCCTGTAAATTAAACTTCCGTTTACATCAAGAACTTCATATGGAAGATTGTATTTGGGATTTTTGTAAAGCCCTTTTGCTGATTCCCATGTTAAGTAAGCTAAATGAACATGTGCTCCTTTGACTGTTTCTTTGAAAGAATTAAAAGGTTCATTCTTAAGAATTTGGTATCTTGGTCGCAATTTTTTTAATTCTTTTCTAAAATCTCTGTTTTTAGGTCTGAAATCAAAACTAAACCATTTATTTCCTTCTGCTCCAGTTATTATCCCCCCTATTCTTATTAAGGGAATTTTTTCCGGTTTTATCCTTTCCATATTTTTAGATTATTCTTTTACTTTAAAATCATTTATATACTAAAACTTATAAATAAGTTTATTCTTGAAAAGTTATGGAATTTACAATTTCACCAAAGGCAAAAAATCTTTTTGAGATTTTTAGTTTGTTCGCTAAATATAGGAGGTTTTTATCAAACAAATGAATTTTCAGTTTTACTTTGAAAAATTAATGCATTCAGAAGAGTTTCAGAAGTTTAAAAAGGAAAATCCAACAGCTTTTTTGTGTTCTGGTTTTTTTTCAATTGATAAAAAAAATCAGAATAATGGGGATAATCAGCAGCATTTAGATTATTTTATTCCTGAAACAAAGAAACTTTTTAGTTTTAGATTTATTAAGGGGAATATTGAGTTAATTCCTACAGAAAATTTTAATGAGAATTTTGAATTTGAAAAAATTCCTGATAATCTGGATTTTGATTTTAATAAAGTTGAGAGGATAATATAAGGAAAGATGTTTGATGAAAAAATAAATAAAGAAATTGAAAAGATTTTATTGAGTTTACAGAGAAAAGAAGGAAAGGATTATCTTATAGGGACTGTTTTTATTTCTGGGTTAGGAATGATTAAAATTTCCATTGATTTAAATGATAATGCTATAATTGATTTTGAAAAGAAGAGTTTTTTTGATATATTAAGAGTTAAGAAAAAGGAAGATTAGTTATTCATAAAAAGGATTTTCCTGAAGCATACCCATTGCAAGGCTTTTATCATATTCTTCTATGTTTTCTGTTATGAATTTATATGCTTTTTCCCCTGTTAATTTTCTTTCATAAGCCGAGGATATGTTTGTTTCTAAACTTGTATCAAAACCAAAAAATCTTCCAAGACAGCCATAACAGCTTTCAATTAAATCCCTTCTTTGTTTGCTATTTATTTTTAATTTATCTAAATCCTTAACAATTTTATAGAGATTTTTATTATTTTTCATAATGTTTTTATAAAGAACCTGTATTTAAGGATTGTTGTTTTATTTTTCAATAATAAAATTAATCATCATCTCAGAATTATGGGAAGATAAAATCTTAAATCCTGCTTTTTTGAATAAATCATGTATTTCAGATTCTTCAAACAGATAATAATATCTTTTTCCCTTGTCTCTCCAGCCTACAATTTTTTCTTTGCCTTTTTTTTGATTAAATCTTTTTGAATTAAAATTCCAGACTCCTATTAAGGATTTTGATTTTGGTTTCATAACTCTGTATAATTCTTTTACAGATTTTTTATGAAATTTTGGCTGAATGCAGTGCAAAGCAGAAATGCAAATTGCAAAATCAAAAAAATTATTTTCATAGGGGATATTTTCTTTTTCTAAGTCACATTGTTTTGTTTCAATTCCAATCTTTAGTTTTTTTGCTTTTTTTTCCGCGAATTTTAACATTTCTCTTGAGAAATCAATAAGATACATTTTCCCTTTTTTTATTTTTGTTATATGCCTTCCACTTCCCGAACCCAAATCCAGAACTTTTCCATGGGATTTATCAAGAAAGGCTTTGCTTAATTTAGAAGGTATTTGTTTGTATTTATTCCATTCTTTAGCAATTGTGTCCCAGATTTTCTGCTGGTTTTCCATATTCTTAGAAAGGAAAAAGGGATTAAAAATTTATACTCCATTTAGATTTCCCATCAAAATATATTTCTTTTGCTAATATATCTATTATGGGGTAAGTAGGATAATCTAGCAACTTTTTTTTGATTCTACCTGCCCAAAGATATTTTTGTCTTAAAGGAATAATATCAATATTTTCCATATCACGGGTGCCTTCAGGAAAAGTTTCAAAAATTTCTGATTGATTTAATCCTATTCTTTTTGTGTTTAAATTAACAAGCAAATTTTCAAGAATTTCTCTTTCTCTTTTTGAATAATAAAAATTATTTTTATGAAAAATCAAATTTGTTGAAATAAAATTATCATTATAAAATTGAATCCAATCTTTTGGAAATTTTGACAAATTATCTAACACAGATTCAAAATTCTTATAACCCATTTTTTGAATAAAATTATTATATTTATTTTCAGGCAATTTTATTTGATGTATCTCTAATTTTAAAATAGGAATCCTGCCTTTTCTGATTAAACTTCTTCCCACTTTTGAGCCAGATAACTTAATTAAATAATTTTGAAAATTATCGAATTCCATAAATTTTCTCAATTAATATACTTTAAAAATAATTATGTTCTTCAGAATATATGACAATTAAACCAAAAAAACCAGTTCGTTCAACATCAGGAATAACTCCTTTAACTGTGGTTTTAAAACCTAAAAAGTGTGAACATGGAAATTGTCTTTATTGTCCGGGAGGAGGTTTTGTTCCTCAAAGTTATACTGATAAAAGCCCTGCAATTATGCGGGCAATGTCTTTGAATTATGACATAAAAAAACAAGTTCAAGCAAGATTAAATTCTTTAATTGCAATGG
>CAZWUT010000024.1:0-7438 GCA_964636765.1 Candidatus Woesearchaeota archaeon
TATTGAAGCAGGAGAATATCTTTTTGGAGGTTGTGTTTCTTTTTCTTCATTTCTTATTTTAAAAATTTCAACTTCCCCATTCATATCAGGAACACTTACTTCTTTTAGTTTAGAGGGGTAAATTTCCATCCATGCTTTTTTTCTTACATGTGAACCGTTTGTTGAAAAAATTAAATTTTCAACTTTTGCAGAAATTCTTTTTTTGTCTATAATTGCATTATCACAGAAAAGGCACAGGAATCTTGAAACAATTAATTCATAAATTTTATCTTCATCCCCTGAAAGAATTGGGGGTTTATTTCCTGTTGGATAGATTGAAGGATGAGCAGGGTCTGATTTTTTGCCTTCTATAGGGTTGTTGCGTGTTATTAGTTTGCTGCATTTATACCTTATTTTTAATATGTCTAAAATTTCTTTATATCCTATTTCTTTTGGAAGCTTTTGAGAAGATGTTCTTGGATAAGAAATTAAACCTGCAAGGTAAAGGGTTTGTGCAGCTTTTAAAGTGTTTGAGGGGGTTATTCCATAAAACTTATATGCTTCAGTTTGCAAAGTTGTTAAATTAAATGGGGGGTTTGGAGGAAGAGTCTGTTCTGTTTTTTTTGTTTCAGCAATTGCTGTTTTCCCTTTTAAGTCTTTGAATTTATCCAAATCTTTTTTGTTAAAAATATCTTTGATGTATTTTAATTCTAATTCATTTATTTTATCAGTTACATTTATGAAAACCTGCCAATAAGGTTTTGATTTGAATTTTTGTATTTCTTTTTCTTTTTTTACAATTAAATTTAAAGCAGGACCCTGAACACGACCTATGGACATTATTTTGAATTTGCCAGTTGTTTTTATGGCATTCATTAATGCCCTTGAAAGATTAATTCCATAAAACCAATCCAGATAATGCCGTGTTTCTCCTGCAATTGCCTGACCCCATTCTATGTGTGGCAATTTATTTTCATAAGAATTGTTTAGTTCTTTTTCTGTGAGGGTTGAAAATTTCATTCTTTTTGCATCTTTCTGATTGCAAATGAGTCTTATCACATTTATTCCTATTACTTCTCCTTCTATATCAAAATCTGTTGCAACAGTCAGAGAGCCTGCATTTTTTGCAAGTTTTAATAAAGTATCATAATATCTTTTTGTAAAATCCTTTTTTCTTGCCAGATAGTTTGGTGCCCATGATATATCAAAAATTGGTATGTTTGAACCCTGTATGTTCTGTTTTAAAGTAAACAAATGCCCTACTGCACACGCTACAATTATTTTTTCACCTTTTCTGTCAACTTCATAATATGGAACTTTGTTTATGTTCTTTTGAACTGCTTTTCCGGATTCTTTAGAAAGAGCATTAGCAATTTTTAGAGCAGCCTGGGGTTTTTCTGTTATTATTAATTCATATCCTTTGTTTTTAAGGGAGATGTTTGGAATTGAATATTCTTTTTCTTCTTTTGTTGTGGTTCTTTTTGCAGTTTTTTTAGCAGATTTTTTTCCTGAAGATTTTCTTGGGGAAAACCTCTTTTTTCTTGGAGAATTTTCGATTGTTTCCAATTCCAATCTTGAAGGTTTTGAAAATTTTTTTTCAATAGATCCTTCTGTGAATTCCTGTTCATTAATTTTTAAAACTTTTTTTTCAGTTACGTTTTTTAAAATTTCTTCTTTTGATTTATCGGGCTTTATTTTTTTTTCAGTTGCATATTTGACATCAGATTCATCTACTCTGAAACTGCTTTCTGCTGCTTTTTCTTCTCTGGTTTTTTGTGGTTTTTTTGGAGACATTTTATGTGAATTTTGATTTTTTTAATAGTTTTTAAAATATTTGTTTATTTGTTCTAATCTTTTTTCTTCTCCAATAGAAGAATTAAACATTTTGTTAAATATTCTAGAAAGCCATTCTGTCCATTCTTTGTCTTTTATTGTGTAAAATATGAAAATTTTTTTATCAAGTTCCTTAATTTTTCCTGTAGGTTCTTTTATTTCTTTTAATCTTAAAATTTTGTTATCTATGATGAACCCTCTTATGGGGTGTTCTCTGTGTCTTATTTCTATTATTTCTTTTCCGTATTTATAATTTAATTGCAATACTTTTTTTATATTTTCCAGTCCAACCAAGTCAATTCTGCATAAAATCTTTATTTTAATTCCTTTTTTAACAAGATTTTCAATTGTTTTGAATAAATCTATTTTTCCTTTTTTTAAATTAATCCAGGAAAGATTTCCAGAGAATATTTTTAATTCAGTTTTTGTATTCTTTAACATCTCTATTAATTCTTTTAGGTTTGTTGAGTTTTCTGAAATTTCTTTTTCAACTATCAGTTTTTTGTTTTTTTCAGGAATATGCTGGAAGATATCAAATACAGAAAATTCTTCTTTTCTTTTGACACTTAAAATAGCTTTTTCTAATTCTTCTTGGAATTTTGAAGAACTTATCTTTTCCACTTGTGCAAGAAATGCTATTTTAAGTGCCCCCCGCGTCCCTTCTCTGAATGTTTTTGTGTCTATAGTTCCTAATTCTTCTTTTATTTTGTTAATATATCTGTCAATGGTTCTCCAGTTTTTATTTAGGTGCTGTGAGATTTCCTGAATGCTTTTTGGAGAAGAAGAAAGGAATTTTTCTATTTTTTGAATTATTTCAGTATTCAACATGTTTATTTACTGATTTTGAACTATTTAAGTTTTATGCAACACTTAAGACAAAAATTGTACAAAAAGATGTAATAAGAATACAACTCTTTGATAGAATATGAAGAAAAGAGATTTATTTAATTTAAGAGACAATTTTCTGGAATTTGAAAATCCACAAGATTTAGGAAATAAACTTTTAGATATTTTTAATGACAAATGTGAATTCCCTTTGGTGTATGGTTATGAAGCATATAAAGATAGTAAAGATAAATTTACTGAATGGAATTTGGATTATTTGAAGCCTTATTCAATAAGTGATGAACTTAGTGTTAGGAATTTTCTGGGTGGATTAAAGGAACTTTGTGAGTTGAAATCAAGTTTTTTGGAAAAATTCAATGGGTATCTTGGATTTTCCGGAGTTGATAGAAAAAACATTGATTATTGTCAACAAAAACTTTTTTCTGCTGGTTTTGGAGAAAAAGAAAACAGTTATTTTTTGAATGTTATATTTTCTCTTAAATATTATTCTCCTAGAGATAAACGTGAGTTTAGATATAAAGCTGAAATTGGAAGTTATACTTCAGAGATTGGAAGGATAATGAATAAATATCTGATTTTTAGGGGACATGAAAAATGAATGTAATAGAATTTATGGGGATGCCAAAAGCAGGGAAAACAACTGCTATTGAAGTAGCAGAGAGTTATCTTAAAAAAGAAGGCAAAAATGTAAGAGTTGTATATGAAGGTGCAAGAATTTCCCCTCTTGATAAAAAAGACAGGTTTTTGTATAATTCATGGAGTTTTCACAATACCCTTAATAAAATTCTTGAATCAAAATTGAATCCTTATGATTTTATTTTAATAGACAGGGGAGTTTATGATCATATTGCCTTTAGCAGGGCAAATGAAATCTTTTGCAATAAAAAAGATTCAGATATTGCAGGGGAATATTATGAGATTTTTGGAAATTTAGAAGACAGAATTTTTTTGTATATGTTAGAGCCGGAAGAAGCAATTAAAAGGGAGGGAAAACATAATCCTTTCTTAGGAAGAATTTTTAACAGGGAATTTTTGGAGAACCTTTATAGTTCTTATGAGAATCTTTATTCAAAGCTTTTGTTAAAAAGAGACATCACTCTTGTTGAAGGAGGAAATTCTCTTAATGAGAATACATCTGGTTTGATTTCTTATTTTAAAAATTTGTGTAGGGAGAAAATTTTAGAGGGGGTTTAAATGGACTATGAACTTGCAGGTTTAGAAGAAGAGAGTATCAGAAGTGGAATAAACAATCTTTTTTATAATAATCATTTAATTCAAGGAAATTTATTTTGGAAACAAGATTTGAAAGAGTCTTTGGATGGAATTTTTCTCAAAATAAAAGAAGGAAATCTTTTGTATCAAAGGTGGTCTAAAAAAATAAATGGAAAAGAGAGAAAATTGAGTGTGCCAAGCAAACCTTTAAGAAAATTTTTAGATTTCTATTTAATAGATTTTATTAAAAAAAGGGAAATTCATAAGGGTTGTCATGGGGGAGAAAAAGGCTGGAATCCAAAGTCGAGTTTGGCTTCACACCTTCCGTGTTCGTGTGCATTTTCTTTTGATTTTAGAAGTGCTTTTGAGAATATGGATTACAGGAAAGTTCATGATTTTTTTTATAGGAATCTGGAGGGGGTTTTTGAAAGAGATGTTGTTGTTGATTTTTTATCTTTTTTATGCACAGTTAAATATTCTGGGGGAAAGAGGGGGTTGCCTCAGGGTTCTCCTGTTAGCATGGCTTTATTCAACAGAATTTTATTTTCTTTAGATAATAAATTAAATCAAAAATCAAAGGAAAGAGGTTTTAAATATTCAAGGTGGGTGGATGATATAACTATAACTTCTTCAAAGTATGAGGGCATTGAATCTTTTTTAGGCGCACTTGAATTAACAGAGAGATATTTTCCCATTGCAAAAGAAAAAGTATTTTTTCAGGATACTGATAAGATTTATTTGCTGGGACATAAAATTCAGGACAATAAGGTTTTAAAAAATTCAAGTGAAGAGAGATTAAAAGAGAAATGTTCTCCTTTGGATTATGAAAAATTTTTCAGGAATAAGGATTACGGTTTGTGGGATTAAATTTCAAAAATAGCAGCTTTTCTTGCAACATTCAGGACTTTTGTTTTTCCCAATTTTTCATAAAGCCCTCCTGCTTCATGAATATGCCCTGAAATTAAAAAATCGGGCTTGAATTTTTTTATTGCTTTCTTAATTGCACTTGAACCAGGGATACCTGAAAATTCTGCTTTGCTTCCTTTGTGGTGTCCGTGAGTTACCATTACTTTTATTTTTGAATCCTTTACTTTTTCATGTCCTTTCTGGAGTGCTTTAAATATTTCATCTTCTTCTTTGAAAAAAGGTCCTGAGTAAGGATGATAACCTGCTCCAAAAAAACCAATGTTTCTTTTTTTAAAAAAATCACCATGAAGATTTTTTGTTTTTGGATAAAATTCAGAAAGGAAATTTATTGTTGAATTTGGTTCATGGTTTCCAGGAAGCAAAAGTATTTCTTTTTTTGTTTTTGTAAATGGTTCTATTATGCCTTCAAATTCCTGATCAAGCCATGTTATATCTCCTGGAAGAATTACCAAGTCCACTTTTTCTTCTATGGCTCTTTTTGCAAGTTTTTTTGCAAGATCTGTGTCTCCATGTATATCTCCAACAGCCATAATTTTCATTTTCTTTTCCATAAAAATCATTGGAAAAACCAGTTAATAAGATTTTTTATTGTGGTTAATCCTTAATTAAACTTTTAAATGTCAAATTTTCACCAGCACTTGATAGTGAATATATATGTTCCAAAACATTTAAAAGAACAACATTGTCTGAATATATACATTAAAACCTATACATCCACAAAATGGAAAAGACAATTGGAATGAAAGACAACTTTGACATCTTTTTCAGGAGAAAACCAGCTTTAATGTTGGTATCTTTGAAAAAGAATACGCGGATGAGGTATGGTAGTGTTTTGGCTAAGGAAGTGGATTGCACTTACAGCCACGCAGTAAAAATTCTGCAGACTTTGGAAGAACTTAAGTTGGTTGATTTTGAAAAGAGGGGGCGAATTAAAGTAATAAGACTGACTAAGAAAGGCACTGAAGTTGCAGAAGCTATTGAGGAAATTCAAAAATTGATTAAATAGTGATTGAACAGAGGTGATCACTACAAATGCCCCTGAAAGTCGGCACTAAAGAGCAAAGTGTTGAAGAGAATTTTGAATTTGCAAGTATGGAATATGTGATTTCAAAAAATTTATATACTTTAATATATATTTTATAATATAATGGTTAGAAAGTGGATTCAAAAAGCAATTTCACGACCAGGAAAATTGCATTCTGCACTGGGTATCCCAAAAGATAAAAAAATTCCTGTTAAACTTTTGAATGCTATTATTAAAGCAAAGGCAGGGGATACAATAAAAAATCCTACGGCTGTTGGAAAAAAGAGAATTCTTGTTACACGAAAAATTGAACAAAGAGCGATTTTAGCAAGGAATTTGAAAAATATTTCTGAGAAAAAATAAGATTAAGCAAATTTAAAAACCTGCAAACTGTTTTTCTTGTTATGGTATATAAGGGAATAAAATTTCCTCCTTTAACTGAAAAAGAAATTAAAGAAAGATATAAAGAATCAAAAGAGGAAATGGAAGAAGTTTTGAAATGGAAAAAAGAGGAAGAAGATAGGTTAAAGGATTCAAAATCAAAATCTCAGGCTAAAGCTGCTGCAAAAAGGGCTTTGATAAAAGTTGCACGCAGAATTAATACTGTTAAGGGAAATTTATTATACTGGAAATTAAGAAGTGAAGGCAAAAGTCATTTTTATGCTAATCTTGAGAGGAATGAATTGTGGGATAAACTGAAAAATGGCCCCGATGGGATTTGAACCCACGACACCTGGATACCTCCAAAGAGATTTTCTAAGAGTCCAGTGCTCTGACCAGACTGAGCTACGGAGCCATATTTGAAACTGCTCCTTGCTACTGAATGCTCGCCGAACATAGTCACTTCGCATTGAGCACGGAGCCATATGTAATTTTAAAGAATTAGTTTATTTAAAAGTTTAATGTTATAGATAATTTATATTAAACCCATTTTGATAAATCCTATAAAGATATTTCTGAATGTATAGATATTATTCAGCATTGTTTGAATGAAAATATCATAAGTCATCTGTGTATCCTCTTCCAATACCAGGATAATCTTGGGAATTTTTATTTATCTTCTTTTTTAATTCATAATCTGTAAAATAATTTCTTATTAATTCGCTAATGCATCTGTCTCTATCTTTTGGATTTGCACAATCTAACCTTTCTTTAAGAGTTATTTTTGGCATACAGAAGAATAAAATTTTGATTAATAACAAGTATCAATATTAGAAATGGGGTTTATATTTGGTATATTATCTATATTCTTTATTGAACATTATGTGGTTTTTGAGAATATGTATAGGTATTATTTACATAATTTCCACAACCAATTAAAATAATTTCTATAAGAATCAGCACTTTCTTTACTTTTTATTAGAATTATTAGAGGGTTTGTTTCAATATCATTTGTTATGGGAATTATTGCAATTTTGTTTGAATAAATAAAAATAGACATCAAATTTTTGATTTCTTTTGGAAGAAACTTTATTTGGATGTTTTTGTAATTTTTTAATTTAGATTTTAGTTTTTGAGTTTCTATGTTGTTTGTAAAAAGTGAGTTTAATTTTATTTTTTTGTTTGACATTTTTTTGTAAAAATTGTCCATGTAATAAGGAAGCGTTGTCTCGGATT
>CAZWUT010000024.1:7448-7757 GCA_964636765.1 Candidatus Woesearchaeota archaeon
TTAAGTATTTCTTCAAAAATTGTTTTTGCACCTTCCTTGCCTTTATAAATTTCTGCTACAATTTCTTGGTTTGTTTTTTCATAAAAATTTTGAAGTTTTGGAAGGATTTCATTTATTATGGTTTCTTTTTCTTTTATTAAATTAAATAACTTATCAGGATTTGCGGGATGAAATTCTTTTTTTCCTTTTACTAAAATTTGTGTTGCCAATCCTTTTTGTAGAAGCCTTTCCAAGATATCATAAATTTTTGACGATGGAATTCCTGTGTTTTTTATTAAATTTGTTATTGTTGTTGGACCTATCTTTAGC
>CAZWUT010000025.1:0-3645 GCA_964636765.1 Candidatus Woesearchaeota archaeon
TAAATACCTCTTTAAGAACAAATAAATTTTTCAGTGAACTAAAAGGAAAAGGAATGAAATTAAAAGAATTAGATTTAGAAACAATTAAATATTTGAATAATTTCTGGGAAAATATTGTAATGCGTAGGTAGCAGAGTGTTTCATGCGTCAAGCTTGCAAAGTTTGAAGACGATGGTTAAAATCCATCCCTGCGCTTTTTAACCAAACAATATTTTAAAAAGATTATTTTCTTATTATTTTTATGCAAGAAGAATTAGATTATAAAAAACTTAAATTCAAATCAGGTTTGGAAATTCATCAGCAGTTGGATACAGGAAAATTATTCTGTAATTGTCCTTCTATTTTAAGAACCGATTCACCTGATTTTGAAATTGAGAGAAAGCTTCATGCTGTTGCTGGAGAGTCAGGAGAAGTTGACAGTGCTGCGAGATACCAGGCAAGCCTGAAAAAAACTTTTGTTTATCAGGGACATAAAGAAAATTCGTGCTTGGTTGAGCTGGATGAAGAACCTCCTTATGAAATTAATAAAGAAGCTCTTAAAATTGCTTTGCAGGTTGCTTTGCTGCTGAATTGTAAAATCCTTCCTATAGCCCAGATAATGAGAAAAACAGTAATTGATGGAAGTAATACTTCTGGATTTCAGAGAACTGTTTTGATTGCAAGGGAAGGTTATGTTGAAACCTCTGAAGGAATGGTTAAAATTGACACTATTTGCTTGGAGGAAGATTCTGCAAGAAAAGTAAAACAAGAAGGAAATAAAATTTACTGGAATTTAGACAGGTTGGGAATTCCTTTAATTGAAATTGCAACTGCTCCTGATATTAAATCAGGAGAACAAGCAAAAGAAGCTGCTCTTAAAATAGGGGATGTTTTAAGGAGCTGTAAAGTCAGAAGAGGTATTGGAACAATAAGACAGGATGTTAATATTTCTATTTTAAATAAAAACAGGGTTGAAATGAAAGGTGTCCAGGATATGAAAATGTTTTTGAAAACAATTGAAAATGAAGTTTTAAGGCAGAAAGAATTGTATGAAAAAGGAAATCCAACAGATTCTGAAGTAAGGAATGCTTTGCCCAATGGAAAGAGTGAATTTTTAAGACCTATGCCCGGAGCAGATAGAATGTATCCTGAAACAGATTTGCCTTTATTAAAAATTTCAAGAGATTTTATTAATGAAATTAAAAAAACACTTCCAAAGTTAAAAAGTGAGATTGAAGAAGAACTGAAAAAGAAAAAAGGATTATCTGAAGATATGATTAAGCTTCTTTTTAAGTTGAATAAAGTTGAGGAATTCAAAAGTTTATCAGAAATTTATGATAAACCACAATTAGTTGCAAAGATTGTTTTAATGTTTCCAAAAGAGGTTTCTTCAAAATTGGGAAAAAGTTTTGAGGAAGTTGATGAAATTCTTGGAGAATTTTATGGTGATGTCTTGTTAGGATTAAAAAAGAAAAAAATAAGTGAAGGAGATATAAAAGACATAATGATTAAGTTAGTTAATGGAGAGGATTTTAAAGAGGCAATTAAGATTGAAAAAATGGATAATTTAGAAATTGAAGAAAAAATACTTAAGATTATTAAAAGTAAACCAGGACTTAATTCTAATGCATATATGGGGTTGGTTATGAAGGAGTTTAAAGGCAAGGTTGATGGGAAAACTGCAATGCAGATTATTGGGAAGTTATTGAAATGAAAAAGGAAGAGGTGAAGAAGAGAAATATTAAAAAGGTAGTTAGTGGGATTTTTTTTACAAGTTTTTCTGCAGTTATTGCTAGTATATTTTTGCCTTATTTTTTGAAAGAACAGGGGCTCTCTGCTTTAGAGATAGGTGGTTTATTTACATTAAGTATTGCAGTTGGTTCTTTGTTTTTTAGTTTGATTTTTTCTAAAATTTTAAGGAAATTAAAACTCCGAACAGGTTTATTTCTTGCAGGAATTCTTAATTTCTTGAAAATGTTTTCTCTTTATTTGTTTCCTAATTTAGGAGGGGTTATTGGAAATAAATCAATAGGAGAAATTTATAATCCTGTTTCTAGAATTTCAATAGATTCTACAATCCAACATAATCTTGTTAAATGGAAAGAAAGAAAAACCAGTGTTTTGTGGGGGCTTTTTGATTGTTTTGGTTTAATTTTTGGTATTATTTTTGCATTGGTTTTAATTCCAAAAATTGGATTTAGAAATTCCTTTTTGATTTTTTCGTTTATTAGTTTGCCTGCCTTATTTTTATATGCAAGGGTTAAGGAAGATACCCGGTTTAAAGCAAAAAAGAATCTTAAATTTTCTAAGAGTTCTAATGTTTTGAGATTATTACTTTTTTCTGAAGTAATTTATTGGCTTGCTTTATCCTCTAGTTTTGCGCTCGTTGTAACTTTTTTAGTTTCAGACAAACTTTCAGGAACATTTATTGACTTGGGTATTTTATTTATTGCATTGTATGGTTCTATGAATTTAACCTTATATTTTACTAAAGAAAAGTTAGATAAATTTAAGGAAATCAAAACAGCAATCTTTGGTATGTTTTTATTGCTTGTTAGTGCAATTTTAGTTATTTTATTTAGTAATTTTTGGATTGTTTTTGGAGCTTTTGTTCTTGAGGGTATTGGTGCTGGTATTTGGGTGCCTTCAAAAACTGCTTTACAATGGAAGAACACAAAAAAAGAAAATAGAGAAAAAGTTTCTGGATGGCTTTCTGGTTCAAGAGGTTTTGTCCAGGCATTGGGGCCTTTGTTAGGGGGATTTTTGATAACAACTATAAGTATAAATGCTGCTTTTTATTTTAAGGCAATTATAAGTGTGATTTGTTTAGGAATTTATATTTCTCTTTTAAGAAAGAATTAAAAATTACTTTTTATTTGAGAGGGTATGAAAATTTTAGCTTTGGGAGATCCCCACGGTTTTTTACCTAAAAACATAGATAAGATTATCAAAAAAAATGGAATTGATGCGATTGTTTGTGTGGGAGATTGGGGATTCACTCCAAAAAAACCCTGGATTGAAAAATCTTGGAAAGGGCTATCAAAAAATTATGCCGCAACGAGTGCAAAGAAAATCCTCAAAGAATTAGATTCATATAATATACCCTTTTTATCTCTTAAAGGCAATATGTTTCTTAGCAAAAAAGGAAACAAATTAATCTCTCCGCAACTTAAAAAGTTGAAGAATTTTATTAAGAGATATACTGGGAAAGCAAAACTCTTTGAAAATACTTTTATCTTTTTTGATATTATTTATGAAAATTCCACTATTCGTAAAGACTTAAATAAAAGTTCAGTAACAAAAAGAAAAATGGAATCAAATGATTTTCGTAAAATGAAACTGAATTCTCTTTTGAGAGAAAATAAAAATTCTATTTTGATAACTCACAATCCGCCTTACGGGGTTGTTGATAAATCTTATAATGGAGAACATGTTGGCTCTAAAATTATTGCTAATGCAATAAAAAAATATAACCCAAAACTAGTTTTGTGTGGCCATATCCACGAGGCAAAGGGAAAAGCTAAAATTGGTAGGACTCCTGTTTATAATTTAGGTGAGAGGGGAGATTATGCAGTTTTCAATATTGTAAAGAATAAAATTAAATTAGTTGAAAGTAATTTTTTAAAATAAAATGGTAAAAATTTTAGTCATAGGAGATTTGCATGG